>JAHFBD010000160.1:2033-5448 GCA_023250175.1 Candidatus Melainabacteria bacterium | reverse complement strand
GAGATTCCTGGATTGCATATAAACAATTCTGCCAACATTTTCTTGGACCATTATCACTAATGAGCTTAAAAGATATTCGCTTAAATCAGCTTTTAAAAGTCTATACAGATGGCATACCACTTGATTTAGTTAGTTCTCTCTTGCCTTTTTCAAGTCAATTAAATCCAGCATTACTAATGCATATTCATTTACATGCGAAAAGTCAGAAATATTATGAAAGTAAAAGTATAAACAAAAACACTGCAAAGATAAGTCACACAAGCCTTCTTGGGCTGGTTGATAGTTTAGAATCTACAATTAAAAGTTTAAAATGGAATCCGCAGGGTACAGAATGGGCTGAATACTATGAAAATACTAACTATTCCAACACCTCTTTGAATCACAAGAAAGAACTAGTTACTGATTTGTTAACAAAAAATAAATCAAAATCAGTTGTAGACCTTGGTGCAAATCAAGGGACATTTAGTCGTATAGCAAGTGGCATGGACATTCAAACATTGTCATGTGATTTAGATCCTGCTTGTGTTGAAAAAAATTATTTACAAATCAAGAAGACTAATGAACAAAATATTTTACCCTTAGTAGTTGACCTTACTAACCCATCTTCAGATCTTGGTTGGGCAAATGAAGAAAGAACCTCCATCTGGAAACGCATTCCAAAAGATACCATTATGGCTCTTGCTTTAATTCATCACTTAGCAATATCAAACAATGTACCTCTTGATAAGATAGCAAGTTTTTTCAGTGGCTTATGTAAGTTTTTAATTATTGAGTTTGTCCCTAAAAGTGATTCACAAACCCAAAGACTACTATCAAGTCGGGAAGACATATTCACAAATTATACTCAGGAAGCCTTTGAAAGTGCTTTCAGTCAACACTTTACTATAATTGACTCAATACAAATAAAAGAATCCCAAAGAATACTTTACAATATGCAAAAGAAACAATAAAAAAGGAAAAAAATGAAAAAACCAATTATCATACACCCATATTTATTAGCCTTATATCCCATTTTATTTTTATATTCGTATAATATTCACTTACTCTATCCAATCGTTGTTGTAAGACCACTATTAGTAACACTTCTAATCACTTTATTATTATGGGCTTTAGTAAATCTGGCAGTTAAAAATATTGCTAAGTCAGCCGCACTTGTTTCTGTCTTTTTACTTCTTTTCTTTTCATACAAACATTATTTGCTTACACTAATAGGAATATTTCATAAAGGTTTTTTAACTAGAGATGAGTTTTTATTTCCGATATGGCTTGTAATGTGTTCTCTTATTATGTTTCTAATTTTTAAAATAAAAGGAGATGCAAAAAACCTTACATTATGTTTAAACATAACAGCAATTACACTAATTTCATTTCCAGCCTTTAGTATTACAAGTTATGAAATGACTAAACGATATCCTTTTAACCATAGAAGTGAGCTAATTAAATCGTTTACAAATAATGAAGAAAATAATATTACCGCTTCTACAAAACTTGGCAATAAAACTCCTGATATTTACTACATAATCTTTGATCGATATGCAAACTCAAATATACTCAAAGAATATTTTAATTATGACAACAGTGATTTTATAAACTTTTTAAGAACCAAAGGATTTTATGTAGCTACAGACAGTCGTGCAAACTATCCACGAACATATCTTTCTGTAGCATCATCATTAAATTTAGACTATTTAGATCTTATAAAAGAAAAAGTCGGTATTCATTCAAATGATGAAACTGTTGTTTACGATCTTCTAAAAGATTATAAAGTCTGGCATTTTTTAAAAGCACGAGGTTATCAATTCATTCACTTAGGTGGACGCTGGCAACCTACAAAAATTAATAGCTTTGCAAATATGAACTTTAATTCATTTAAAATTGATGATTTTACAGCTAAATTACTTAAAAACACTTTACTCCTTAGAATAATGGACCGATATATGGATGAATCCCAGCGAGATCATATCCTATATCAATTTAATCAATTACAAGAACTTCCAAAAATAAAAGGTCCAAAGTTTGTATTTGCTCATGTGCTATTGCCACATGAACCATTTATTTTTGGTCCGAATGGAGAAAATGCTAAGCAAGGAAAATACAAAAAGCTTTCAATGCAAGAGAAGTATTTAAATCAATTAACCTTTGCAAATAAAAAGATTAAAACTCTTGCAGACACATTAATAGCTAAATCAGATACTCCTCCTATTCTTCTTTTTCAATCTGACGAAGGTCCTTATATCCATAAAGATTTTAAAGGAGATCGCGGACCTCAAATATATGATTGGAAGGGATTAAGCAAAGATGCTCTTCGGGTTCATATAATGATTTTAAATTCTTACTATTTACCTGGGGTAGATAAAAGTATCCTTTATAACTCAATTACACCAGTAAACACCTTTCGTGTAGTGTTTAATTCATACTTTGGTACAAATTATAAATTATTGAAGGATGAAAGTTATATCTTTGAAGATTCTGCACACCCATATACATTTCTAAATGTCACTGATGTCGTCAAGTAACGGTGGCTCTTTTACTACTTCAATACTTTTCCCGCAGATTTGTAATTGTCCTTGAACTGTTTTCATTGCTGCATCTAACACTAATTGTTTTTCATAGTAAGTAGAGGTTCTTCCTTTTAGTTTAGCAATCCCTCTATCTTCCTCAATAGTAACTTTAATACCTCTATAACCCCTCTGAATAAGCCGGTTTATTGCATTGTCAATATCACTAATTTGCATTTTAATACCTTTAATAGCACCATTGCACAAACTAATATAAAGTCAAAAAATTGTTTTTAAACCGTTTTTATAAAGATTTAATATTGCAAATAAAAAGAGCAGGTTTTCTTTACCTGCTCTCCTGTATATCCAGATAACTTTGCTTTCTTATTTTTTCTTTCTATGCTGAAAATCCTCATAGATTTTTTTAACTATATCGCCTGCTACATCTCTGCCACCTAACCCAAAAGACAAGACACATGTAGCAACAATACCTGTAAACAATATCTCAATCAATGGTCTTGATATTTGTAGCTGATCAAGTGCCGCTAATATAGCAAACGTAAGAATTGCTACCTTTGCAATACCTGATAGATACCCAAGATCATCTTTAAAAGAGGTAGTAATCATATTGGAAACAAATGTAGCGATTACAGATGCAACTAATAAAATAATCACTGCAACAAAAACATTTGGAAGATAGAGTAAAACTTCTTTTAAGAAATCATTGACCTGATGTAGGTTAGCAACATCTGCGGCTGCCATAAAAACTATAATTACTATGAACCATTTAATTAATTCTTCAAAGGTTTTTGAGACATTAATCTTTATTCCAAAACTTTTAGAAACTGGATATAAAACGGTCTTTTCCAAAGCAACATCTACTTTCAGTGCCGTTATTATCTTTCCAACGGCTTCAC
>JAHFBD010000160.1:0-2023 GCA_023250175.1 Candidatus Melainabacteria bacterium | reverse complement strand
AGCATTGTCCAGGCACTTTGTATTGAGGTAGACCACACAGTTAACGAATGTCTTAATACTTCCATCATTTTTTTCTTCTCCTAAAGTATTTTTATTTGCTAGTGTAAAAGAAGAAGCTAAAACCTATATGTTCCATTTTCTTACCTTGATTTATGCATTTATGATAAATCAGATATTATCTTGAATGAGTAGCATTAGATATTACTAATTGTTACTTAACTAAAGCCGGTACGTTAATTCTATATAAATAGCCATCAACTACATATTTCATTGTTTCTTTTAACTCTTCAATGTTATTCGGTTTAAGAAGATACAAGTCTGCTCCATTTCCATATGAATAATCCATATCATTAGACAAATTAGAACTTGTAAAAATTATTGTAGAGATAGCCATTGTATCTGGATTTGATTTTATACTTCTTAAAACCTCAAGCCCATTTAATCTGGGTAAATTAATATCTAGAATAATCAAATCCGGTAAAACACTCTTATTTTTTACAGATAGATTTAAATAATCAAGTGCACTTTTACCATTATTAACTATTTTTATATCAACATTTACATCTAATTTTTGAAAGGTATATTGCATTAAAAAAACATCATCCGGATTATCCTCTACTAGTAAGATTTGATATTTCTTTCCTTTATTCATTTTTCTATAACAACTTAATTTTGGTCTTTAATTAATGTAAAAAAGAACTTACTCCCTTTTCCTGGAAGGGAGTCTAACCATATTTCACAACCATATTTTTCTAGAATTTTTTTTACAATTGCTAACCCAGCTCCAGTTCCTTCATACTCCTCTTGATTATGTAATCTTTGAAATAATTCAAATATTTTTTTAAAATATTCCTTTTCTATACCAATACCATTATCCTGAACAAAGACACAAACTTTATCTTCCCCAGAAGTCAAACCATCTTTCAATCCAATTTTTATTTGAGGTTTTGTAGATTTGTTAAACTTTATACCATTGGCTATTAAATTTTTAAAAACAGAGGTGATCTTCTCTTTATTTCCAATAACCTTAGGCAATTTATCTACTAAAGTTATTTCAGCGCTGGCATTTTGTATAACAGCAGTCAATTCAAACTGAACTTCAGCAATCAATATATTTAAATCTATAACTTCATTTTCCTTTTCTTTCATATCGCGTGATGCTCTTGACAAATTTGTCAGACCTTCAATTAGTTTTCTCATCCTCCGTGTCGCACCAACTATACGCAACAAACAGTCACTCTGAGTAGCATTTAAACTGTTTTGAAATTGTCCTTGAATTATGCTTGCAAAACTTTCTATTGTTCTTAGTGGTTCACGTAAGTCATGCGATGCAATATAAACGAATTCATCAAGCTCTTGATTTACATGCTTTAAAATTTCATTTGCTTGTATTAATTCCCTTTCAGTTCTTTTTGCAGTTTCCAGCAAATAATTTCTTTCTATTGTACTTGTAATAATATTTGCTGTAGTTCTCATAAATGAGATCTCTTCTTCATCAAACACATGGGATTTAATATAATACTTAGTTATTACACCTATAGACCGATCATTTACAACAACAGGGACAGCAGCAACTGATGTAATTTTATTTGGTTTAATAAGCTCCTTGAAAGATTTTGAAAAACTCATATTCATCTGATCCATATTTTTAATAATTACAATTTGTTTTTTTATCATTGCTCTTATAGATGGCCACGTATCCTGAACATTTTTAGATTCTAAAGTGAGAATTTCTTTATTATTTCTAAGCTCTATATATTCCTCAGGTAATCCATATACAGCTTCTACATATAGTCTGTCCTCTGGATTTTTCAACAAAAAAACCAGCCCATAATCAGCACCTGTTAATTCACAAAACGGCTTTAAGACTTTGTTTGATACTGTAGGAAAATCAGACGTAAAAAGACTTGAGCATAAATATGAAATATCTTCAATAGCTTTTAATCTTTTAAAAGTGCCTTCTAACCTTTGTTCATCAGGTACCAATGTTCTAATCAAAATGTTATCCTCTGTTATTTATTAC
>JAHFBD010000159.1 GCA_023250175.1 Candidatus Melainabacteria bacterium | reverse complement strand
TAGAAATCATAACCATGGAAAAGAAGTAACAGCTCTTAACTATGAGTGCTATAAGCCTATGTCCATAAAGGTTTTAGAAGATATTACAAAACAAGCAAAAACAAAATGGAACTTAAACAAAGCAATTGCTGTTCATAGAATTGGAAATATTCAAATCGGTGAAATCGCTGTCTGGGTCGGAGTAGCTTCTCATCATAGAAATCAAGCTTTTGAAGCTTGCCGGTTTATAATTGATGAAATTAAAACCAAAGCTCCTATCTGGAAACATGAAACATATAGCGATGGAACAAAAGAATGGATTGAAGGTTGTAGGCATTAATCATTATATTTGTTTTTCATAAAATCCACAAACCACTTAAAAGGTATAAAACTTAAAGTCCATGGAATTGCAGAAAGCACTAAAAATATAGATACTGACTGAGGAAAGTATAACGTTGATATGCTTAATCCAAGTGCATTGTTATTAGCTCCTGAAGAAATAGAAAAAGTTATGCGTTCTTTTAAAGTTTTACCCGGTGAAACAATCCACCCAAAAATATAAAAAATCAAATATGTCATTGATGATAAAAACAATTGTCCAAGCATAGACATAGGGTTTTCTAAAATCGCTAATCTTTGTTGTCCTATAACTACTGTAGTAAGAAACAATGTTACAACGATTGATATAGACTTTCCTTTTTCAAGAAGAACAGATTTTAACAATTTCACATTTCTTGTCAACATAAAAACAATAATAGGAATAAATATTGTAAGACTTAAAGTAAAGAATACATCTATTGTTTTTATTTCAATAACACTATGCGTAAACTGTTTCAATAAAAGTGGTGTAACAAAGGGCGTCAAAAGTGTGCTCACAATTAACAAGGCAAAGGACAATACTACATTTCCATTAAAGATAGTGACAAATGCTGAAGATGATATTCCAGCAGGCATCAAAGAAAACAAGAACAATGCTATGGAATCAGACGGAACAATTAATCCTGCACAATAAAACAAAAGAATTGGAAGCAACAGAAATCTAAGGATATAAAAAATCAATATAGAGCTTATTTTCAGTTTATAAAACTCACTAATATTTATATGAAAGCATGAAAGATAAATAATTAACGATAAAAGTACCGCTATAAATGGCGAAGGGATTTTTTCTAACCCTGGTAAAAACAATCCAATAATACAAGAAAATATTAATGCAACACTAAAATACTTATCTAATAACATTTGTTTCTACCTACCGCCGGTTTTTTCGCTACACTCCCAAAACCGGCTTTCCAATGTGCTCCCAATCTACCACTTATAATACCTTACAGATTTTACTGAGTTTTTTATAATTTGGGGATAAAATCTTACCTTATAAGTTGGTTGCTTAGAAATATTATGCTGGCTAGGTAGTAACCAACATTTATTAAGTATGTAATTCCTGTTTTATGTAATGCTCTGCAAATATTTTAAACTCTTTTGCTAGTTTTGATTTTGGTGCATGCTCAATAATAGACCTCCCTTTAGAAGCTGATTCTATACACCCAAACCAATCATTTGGAAATGCCCAAAATGCCATCTGGTATTGACTTTGTTCAAATGACTCTGGATTTAAATCACCAACAACACAGTCTGCCCTATTAATAAGTAGCTTGATCTTTTTTTCATGTACACCAAATTCTTTCAGTATATTCATAAAAGAACCTGTATCTTTTATAGTAAGTGGATCATAAGTACTAACTATGTGTATCTCATCTGCCTTCGTAATCAAGAAAAGACTTTTCTCATCAAAGATACCAGCTTTTAAATCAATAAGAATGTAATCATATTCTTCTCTTGCAGTTTCTAAAATCCAATCTAATATTGGAATTTTAATTTTGTTGATATCACTTATTTTTGTTAAAAGATTTAATATACCAAGATTATTATTTACTTTAACTATTGTGTCATTTAAAAACTGTTTGCTAATCTTGCTGTAATCACTATAATACATTGACAGACTATTTATACATTCAACATTTAGCAAAACTGATAAGTGGTTAGTATAACCAGCCGCATCAATTAATAACACTTTTTTATTAAAAAACTTTGACAATGCATATCCCCAATTAGCAACAATAGTACTTACACCCGTTCCTCCTTTATTACTTGTAAGAAGAATTGTTTTAATACCTGAAGGTTTAGCTTTAGTCTTTATAGACTGAGGTTTTCTTTCTTCTATTAATTGACTTATCTGAGCAACTATCTCTTTTTCATTTATTGGTTTTATAAAATACCCATCTGCCCCAGCATTTAATGCCTTTAGAACATAATTCATTTCATCCTGTTCACACAGTAAAACAATTGGTAAGCTGATAAGCTTTGGATTTTCTCTAATCTTATGACAAAACTCTACAATATCTATATCTTGCAAAATCCCACAAATTAAAATAGCATCTATTTTTTTTAATTCTACGATTTCAAGTACAGCTTTACCAGAAGAGGCATCAATCAAATTATATGAACCAGAAAATATAGCCTTATATTTTTCAACTTCTGTTGTATTCTTCTCAACTAAAAGGATTTCTCCTTTTACATTACCAGTAAAAATATTCATCTTATTATGATAGTATATTCCCGTTTTTTTTGTCTTTATATTGATTATTACAAACGAAACAACTATTCTCTTCTACTATTACTATTAAACTGGTTAGTTATAAAGCTAAACGCTCTTTGTAAAACAGCAGGATCATCATCAATATCACAATGATAACGCTCTGGTACAGCATATGATCTGTCATTTGTCCTTAAACCATTTTGGTGAACACCATTAATGCCTATAGAACCCTCTTGATAAAACAAACAATGTCTACCTTCGTGGTTCGGTCTGTTTTCTATTGGGCAACCTAAATTATATTGCCCATGCTGAATTGGATCTATATACACAGAAGCTGCTATTGGAATATTTCTTCCTATTGCTCTCCAATTAGAAATCATATTATGAACACAACCCCCACCAAAACTATATCCCCCAAATGCTACTTGGGTTGGTTGTTGCAATCCACGAAACAAACCTCTTCCATTTATAATATCTTGTAAGATATTACTCATATGCGCTTCTATTACTTGAGGATGAAGAGAGAAATCATTTGATAGAAAGAATCGATTTTTTAACGATGTGCTTGCACAAGAAGCTCTAAACGCTATAACATTGTAGCCAGCATTCTTAAATCTGTTATAAAGCTCATTTATTCCAGCATCATTAGCTGGAGTTAAATGTGTTTGAGCATTTCCTAGACATAAAACAACTAATGGTCTTGGGCTATTGTCATTATGAAAATGATATCTAAACAAGGCATTTTCATTTGGTTCTTGAGGATTAAACAATAATGACTGATGATACTGTCTAATTTCATTATCAGTTGTTGCACCACCTCTGGCTTCTGCATTCCTAACATGGCTACTCACTCTTCTATTTTCTATATAATTAAAAGCTAATGTTATTGGATTATATCTTCTGATTACCCTCCATCCATTTCTTGCTTTATTAATTACTCCCTGTAACAATCTCTTATACCAAGGAGCTTGTGTTGCTGTACTATTTTCACTATTTAAACTTGAGACATAAGTATCTTCATCACAAGAAAAATCAGATTCTCCAGATTCTAAATTCTGATTAGGAACACTTAAAGAACTAACTGGACTTCCTGCAAAAGCTGGGTTAGGCACAAGATTTAAAGTGCTAGCAGTTGACATATTTTTATTTATAAATTTCTTTAATAAAAATCTTGTATAGATTTACTTATACAAAGCAATAAATAAGATTTTTTTATAGCAGATCTAAAGGAATCTAAGCTCAAGGTTATTCTTTAATATACTTTTGGTTAAATCTAAGTTAATCCTATAGACATATTGTTTCTACCTACCGCTCGTTTCGCACTAATGCTCAACTCGCTCTTCTTTAACATGGCGCTTTTTGGTGAATAAATCACACAAAAAGCTTATTTATGGTCTTATACATTATCGCTAGGCAGTAACGATATATTATTAATATTATCTTAGAAAAGTTTTCACTCCCTCAACTTGCCAAGAAATAAAGAGTTTAAGAATAAAGTATTGTATTGACTTGCCAAAATATAGCTTTTTCTGATAATCTTAAAAGCCTAACTTATGAGAAGAGAAGTAACAAGAGATAGAAACTATAGAGATCGCGACAAAGATCTCGATCACGATAGAGATCGTGATCGAGATCGTGACACAAGACAAAAAAGAAAATGGAATCCTCTTTTTGATGGTGGAAATAAAGAGGTTGATTTTAAAGATTACAGAGTCCTTTCACGTTTTATAACTGAAAGAGGAAGAATCCTCCCAAGAAAAATAACAGGCTTATCTGCTCAACAACAAAGGAAAGTAACAAGAGCAATAAAAAGAGCTCGACAAATGTGTTTACTACCATTTCTTAGTTATGGAGGCTCAGTAAGAAGTCCGCAATTACAACACTAACTTATGTCAAGAAAATGTCAATTATCAGGTAAAAAAGCACAAAGCGGAATGAGATATTCGTTCTTACGTGCTCACTTTAACCCAACAGCAAAAAGAAAATTCCAAGTAAACCTACAAACGGTAAGAACTACAGTAAATGGAAAAAAAGTAAAACTAAAAGTATCAGCATCATTTATAAAAGCTCACCCGGAAATAAGATGTGGAATAATACTCCCGCTAAAACGAAAAGATAGAAACAAAGTTAATAAACTTATTGCTCAACAACAAGCAGCTAAACAATAATTATAAAAACATCACTCTAATCAGATAATTCTATTTTCTTCGGTAATCCTTTTTTAGGACCCACAACAGTTACAGAACAATTTTCAAGATCAAATAGTTTATTAGCCAATTCAATGATTTTATCATTTGTAACCGACTGGACTTTTTCGTTGATTTCATCAGGCGCTATAAATCTCTCATGAAAAAGATCCTGATAAATATTTTGCATTGAATTTTTCGCTGAAGATTCAAGTTTAAATAAAAGACTTGTTCTTGCTTTTGTTTTTGCTCTTGCCAGCTCATCGGGATTTAGTCCATCTTTTTTAACAGCAGACAACTCTTCCTTTGCTATTTTTAAAATTGATTTTAAATGTTTACTGGAAAAGCCCGCATAAATACCAAATACGCCACCCAGACTATTTGTATCAGAAAAGGAATTTACCGTATAAACCAATCCTCTCTTTTCTCTGATTTCCTGAAAAAGTCTTGAACTAGAACCACCACCCAAAGCATCATTCAGGACACTTAAAGCATATCTATTCTCATCTGTCATTGCCAATCCTTTCATTAAAAGAACTAGGTGAGCTTGTTCAATATCCTTCTTTTTTATTGCAACTCCTGATTTGAAATATAAAGGAGACATCTTTTGCTTTATGCTCTCCCCCCCGATATTAGAAGTAAACTTACGAACCTGTTTAATGATTTTATCCAGATTAGAACAATTTCCTGCTATTGAAATAGCCATGTTATCTGGTTTATAAAATTTATC
>JAHFBD010000158.1:3602-5503 GCA_023250175.1 Candidatus Melainabacteria bacterium | reverse complement strand
CCAGAGAAGAAAACTATTTTTATAATCGGTGGCTCACAAGGAGCAAATGCAATTAATGAAACTATTTTAGAGATATTAAAAGAGCTCGTTATAACTAATGATCTACAAATAATCCACCAGACAGGTGAAGCAACTCATGAAAACTATATAAAAAGGATTCCCTGCAAAGTTACAGAAACACCAAACTATCTAGCAAAACCATTTTTTGCCAATCCTGAGAAATGCTACTTTCTAGCAGACCTTGTAATATCACGTTCCGGTGCCATGACTACTACAGAAATTACCTGCTTGGGAAAACCTGCTATTTTTATTCCTTATCCATATGCCGGGAATCATCAGGAAGCAAATACAACAAACATCGTAAATAGTGGTGGTGCTATTTTACTCAGACAAAACACTCTTAAAAGTAAGGTTCTATTAGATACAATTATTAATCTTATAAATAATCCAGAAAAACTAAATGAAATGGCACAAATCACTAAATCATTTGGACAGCCAAATGCTGCAAAAAAAATTGCAGACTTAATACTATGTAGAATTAAAAAAGAGAAACCTGATATAAGCAATGGAAAAGTGCATTCTCCAGTACTTTAGGGTGTAGTCACAGGTTTAAATGTTGTACAAATATCAGCAACACCATCACTATTAGAATCAACATTTAAAAGTATATCTATTGTACTTATAGGCTCTTGTAGCTTTTTTAAAAATTTATTGACAACGCTACAAAGTAAGCAACTTTTCCCAATATCTTCTTTATTAAGCTTTGCTAGTGCTGTCAAACAACAGCGACGTGATTCTGTAGAAATTGTTGAGTTTACTAGTTGAAGATCACCATTACCTTCAGCAAGTGAAATATCGCAAGCATTAGACTTATCTTCTAAAGCAGCATTAATTACACTTAATGAATTACCTAAGTCAGCTACTAATTTCTTTAAAGAACCCGGGGCTCTTAAAAGATCCTGGTGAAGCTTATTTAAAGCACTAAGTGCTTCACGAAATTGATTGACGTAAGTAGGTTCAGCTATGTTATTAACGGATCCGTTAATTATAACTAGCTGGGCTGTAGTGTTTAAGGAATAAAGCTTGTTTAATTCCTGATTTATTGCAAGATTTGAAACTCCTTTAGTAAACAAAGTAGTATCAATTATTTTATTTCCAACAAGATCAATTACATTTAACAAACTTCCACCTGTAGGTAACAGGTCATGATTAAATCTAATATTATCCTTTTTATAATATTCATTATAAGAGGATGAAACAACTGAACTAGTTACATATAACTTGTTAGTTGCAGAATTGATAACAACTTCAGCAGGAGAATTAATTTTAATTTTATCTGTCACAGTATTAGTACCTGCATCAATTATAAAAATTGAATTTATGTTCGCAACATATATTTTATTTGTACTTGCATTAAAAGCAAATCGGCTTATTGGAGAATAATAAGAATAAAAAGAGGTGACTGAATCCAAAGTAATGGTTTTGACTAAAGTATTTGTATCTCCATCCAGAACATAAACAAATTTTCCATCACTATTTAAAACATATAACTTATCATTATTAGGATTATAAATTGCTTTTCCCAATGAAGACTTATCAATATTTACAAGGTTGAGCTCTAAAGAGCTATTCGCAGGAAAAGACTTAGAGATATCATTGATTATATAGACCCTGCTTGTATTGTAATTAATAAGCCAAGCTTTATTTGTACCGGGTTTAATAACTAATTCATCTGCATGACATGGAAGTAAAAGTTTATTAGTAATTTTATTACTTACACCATCTACGACATATAAATGGAGATTCACGGCATCATCAGGTTCAAAGCCATAAGATGAGCCTTTATTATTAGTTGGATATCCTAGGATGTAAAACTTGTTTGCGACTGGATCAACTGCTGC
>JAHFBD010000158.1:0-3592 GCA_023250175.1 Candidatus Melainabacteria bacterium | reverse complement strand
TCCGTAGAAATTTCTGATATTATTTCATCAGTCTTCCCATCTAACACAGTTAATGTGGTTCCAATTAAATACACTTTATTACTTATTGAATTAACAAGTATTTTATTTACATAACCAGTATTAAAAGGGACTTCTTTTATAATCTGACTTGCTAAAGCAAAATTTGTCTTAATCGGTAGAAATAAAAACATATTTAAAAGCATACCCACAACTAAAAATCTAATTATATTGTTCATAAAATACTCCTTATATATATCCTTCAATAGTAGCATTAGTAATTATTTAATAATATATTACTCAATTTCACCAACAAAAGATTCTAAGAACTGTAGTCCTGCATCACCACTTTTTTCCGGGTGAAACTGTACAGCTATGAGATTGTTTTTTTTAATTACTGATGTAAAAATTTCACCGTCATATGTCGTTGTAGCATAGACAACACTGTCATCCTTAGGAGCCACATAATATGAATGAACAAAATAAAACACCTCATCATCAAAACCATAACCATTTCTCTCTGGGGAAAAATAAGATACATTATTCCAGCCTGTATGTGGTATTTTTTTTGCAATTTTAAACTTGGTAACTAATCCCTTAAAAACACCAAGCCCTTTTATCTCTTCATCTTCTTCACTCTCTTCAAACAAAACCTGCATACCCACACAAATACCTAAAAAAGGCTTTTCACTATTTGCTGATTTAATAATCGTGTCTTCTAAATCATATTTTCTAATAGCTTTCATTACAGATCCAAAAGCTCCTACCCCGGGAAATACTACAGCATCAGACTTTAATATCACTTTTGGATCACGAGTAATATTAGCTTTAGCTCCAATAAAATTAAAAGCCTTATAAACACTATGTAAGTTGCCAGCTCCAAAATCTACTAATGATATATTTTTTTTCATTTCACAACAATATTTACAATTTTATCCGGCACTACAACTACTTTCACTAACTCTTTTCCATCTAATCGTAATTTTACTCTTTCTTGATTTAAAGCCATTATCTCTAGATCTTTTTGTGGCAAGCCTTTTTTAGTAGTCAGAACATCTATTTTTTTACCACCTATTTGAATCACTAATTGTATTTCATCTGTAATTAAAGCAGCTTCATCATAAGTAGGCCATTTTTGCTGGTGAACAGAATATGAACCACTCAATCGTTCCCATAGTTCTTCAGTTATATGAGGTGCAAATGGTGCTAACAACTTTAAAAGATTTGTAATGGAAAAGCTTAGAACCTGTTTTTCAATGTCATTATATGAAGTTTTACCTATAATAAATTTATACATGCTATTTACAAGCTCTGTCATGCGTGCAATTGCTGTATTAAATGTATATTTTTCTTTTGAGATATCCTCTGACACAGTCTTAATAGTATAGTTTGCAACTCTATAAAGATCTTTTAGTACAGGTTCTTCAATATTTATTTCTATAAACTTATCAAACAAAAAAAGAGAAGTATTTTCTCTTAAATTAAAGAATAGTCGCCATACTCTTTCAAGGAAACGATATTGTCCTATTGCACCCTGAGTAGACCACTCTACTTCTTGTTCTGGTGGAGAAGCAAACAATATAAACAATCTTGCTGCATCAGCTCCATATTGATCAAAAAATTCTGAAGTCCCAACAACATTTCCTTTAGACTTTGACATTTTGGCAATCTTGCCTTCTTTTGGACTAAACATTGTTACCATTCCCTGACTAAGAAGATTAGTAAAAGGTTCATCAAAATTTAATAGCCCAAAATCACGTAGGGCTTTAGTAAAAAATCTGGAGTATAAAAGATGTAAAATAGCATGTTCAATTCCACCGACATACTGATCTACAGGTAACCAATAATTCACTTTCTTCTTTTCAAAAGCTTCTTTATTATTTTTTGCATCTGCATATCGAAGATAATAATAACTAGAACAAATAAAAGTATCCATCGTATCAGTTTCTCTTTTGGCATTCTTTTTACATGATGGACATTTTGTATTTAACCAGTCTGAGGCTCGTAAAAGAGGTGAGCCACCTAACCCTGTAAACTCAATATCCTCTTCAGGCAACAGTACTGGTAATTCATTCTCAGACACTGCAACAACTCCACATGAATCACAATAAATAACTGGTATAGGAGCACCCCAATATCTCTGGCGGCTAATTAACCAATCCCTCAGTCTATATGTCACCCTAAAGCTTCCACAGTTATTTTTTGCAGCATGTTCTGTGATTTTTATTTTTCCTTCTTCATTACTTAAACCATTAAAACTCCCGGAGTTAATCATGATTCCTGAAGCTGTAAATGCTTCATCCAAATTTCTCGTTAGACCATCTGGTGAAATAACTTGTTGGATAGGTAAGTTAAACTTCTTTGCAAACTCAAAATCTCTTTCATCATGTGCTGGAACCCCCATTACTGCACCTGTTCCATAATCTAAGACCACATAGTCACTTGTCCAGATTGGGATTTTCTCATTTGTAAATGGATTTATTGCAAAGGTACCTAAAGGCACACCTGTTTTTTCTTTATTTTCTGCCAGTCTTTCAATTTCAGTTAAGTGACCTGCTTTTTTAATATATTCTTCTACCTTATCTTTATTTTCAGGAAGTGTTAGTTTTGATATTAATGAATATTCTGGAGCTACAACTAAATAAGTAATTCCAAAAGCTGTATCCGGTCTTGTAGTAAAAACTGGGATTTTAAGATTTTCATGCCCAACGATAGAAAAAGCAAGTTCTGCCCCAACTGATTTTCCTATCCAGTTTTTTTGCATTAGTTTTACACGTTCTGGCCATCCTTGCAACTTGTCTAAATCATTTAAAAGTTCTTCTGCATATTGTGTAATCTTTAGAAACCATTGCCGCATCATCTTTCTTTCAACCAAGGTATCATCATGACGCCAGCACATACCATCTTCTACTTGTTCGTTGGCTAAAACTGTTTGACACTTAGGACACCAGTTAACAGGGGCTTCTTTTTGGTATGCAATCTTATTTTTATAAAATTGTAGAAATAACCATTGAGTCCATTTATAATAATCTGAATTACATGAAACCACTTCTCTATCCCAGTCATAGCTTGTACCCATCCTTTTTAATTGTTGATTCTTCATATAATCAATGTTTTTTTGAGTCCATTGCTTAGGATGAGTCTTTCTTTCTATCGCTGCATTTTCTGCTGGAAGACCAAACGCATCAAATCCCATAGGATTCAAAACGTTAAAACCACACATGCGACGATGCCTAGAAATCACATCGCTTATTGTGTAAACTCTCATATGTCCCATATGAAGATCTCCACTTGGGTATGGAAACATTACTAAGGAGTAGTACTTAGGTTTATTATCAAAATCTATTGCTTTGTGAATTTGGGTATTTTCCCACGCGGCTTGCCACTTACTTTCAATCTCTTTTGGAGAATAATTAGTCATATTACCTTTTATTATATATTGCTATCTCAATATCTTACATATAGAAACTTGAATTCAGTTTAGATAACATATCAATAATCCTAGTTATTTTACACATAAGTTATACAATATAGTTTTTAGGGTAATAATAATTTAGAGTATATTTATGATAAACAATAAAAGTATTAGCTTTAG
>JAHFBD010000157.1 GCA_023250175.1 Candidatus Melainabacteria bacterium | reverse complement strand
CACTTAACTTTCAGGGAATAAAGGCCATTAAGTTTTAGAAACAACGGTAGAATTTTACCGCTTATTTAAGGAAATTTCCATGAAAGAAAATAACAAAAACTTCAGTTGGTACATAGATAAAAAAATAGTTATTGGATTTGTTTTAATTTTTTCAGTATTTAATTTACTTGGCTTACTTTCATATAGAACTATTTTTGGATATGTTAACAGTGGAGATAGCATGTCTCGTGCCTATGGGATCATTAAAGAACTAGAAGTAATTAGCTCTAATATTCAAGATATAGACAATTCTGCAAAAGGATATTTAATTAGTAATCAAACCTATTTTTTAAACAAACATAAATCGACAGAACAAGACCTAAGTAAAAGAATAAAAAATATAAAAGATTTAACTCAAAATAATCCTAAACAAGAAGCCTTAATTCTATCTATTGAAAAATCAATAAAAGCCAAACTAGCAATCACAAGAGATATTATTGAAACAAAAAATACAGAAGCTGATTTTATTGATAATACAACAATTCTTAAATCAATTAGCTTATTAAAAAACGAAGAGCATTTATTTCTGAGGAATCAAATTAAAAATCTTGGGAAAAGTGCTTACAATACTTTTACGATTTTTATTGGGTTAATCCTACTTGGATTTATCCTCTTGTATACAGTTTATAGACAGATCAAAAGCGATATTACAACCCGTACAAAAGCAATGGATGCTTTGCGGGAGAGCGAACAAAAATTCAGACAGCTTGCTGAAAATATAAACCTAGTATTTTGGTTATTTAGCCCTGACAGAAAAGAACTATTTTATGTTAGTCCTGCATATGAAAAGCTCTGGGGAGAAAGTAGTGAGCAATTATATAAAAATCCTGATTCTTGGGTTGACATAATTCATCCTGAAGATAAAGAAGCAATAATAGAGTCCTTCAAAGTACCCCTTAATAATACAAGCACCGACAATACCTATAGAATTGTAAGGAAAGATGGGAGCTTACGATGGATTCAAAATAGAACATTTCCTGTTACAAATGAAAATGGGGAAATCTACCGCATTGCTGGAATTGCAGAAGATATAACAGAGTTTAAGACATCTGAGGAAAAACTAAGACGCAGTAATGAAGAACTAGAACAGTTTGCATATGTAGCTTCTCATGATCTGCAAGAACCATTAAGAATGGTTTCAAGCTATTGCCAGCTTTTACAAAAACGCTATAGTGATAAACTCGACAATGATGCAGTTGAATTTATAAATTATGCTGTCGATGGTGCAATAAGAATGCAACGATTAATTAACGATCTACTTGCCTATTCACGAGTACAAAGAAAAGCTAAAGAACCAGAAACTGTTAACTGTAAATCAATCCTACAGACTACTTTGTCCAGTTTAAGAGCTGCTCTTGAAGATAAGAAAGCTTCTGTAACTTTTGATCCTTTGCCTGAAGTTAAAGCTGATCCAATTCAAATTGGACAATTATTTCAAAATTTGATTACAAATGCAATCAAATTCAAAGGAACAGAAGATCCCCATGTTCATATATCAGCAAAAAGAAATGGTCATGGATGGATATTCTCTGTAAAAGATAACGGTATAGGAATAGAACCAAAATTTAGTGAAAGAATATTTGTTATATTCCAACGGTTGCATGGTAAAACTGAGTATCCTGGTACAGGAATTGGCCTTGCAATTTGCAAAAAAATTGTAGAGAGACATGGCGGGAAGATTTGGGTAGAGTCAGAATTAGGTAAGGGTGCAAACTTTTGCTTTACTATTCCTGACAAAGGGGGAAATCAACAATGAGCACAGACTTATCAGAAACAAGTAAAATCATTGAAATATTACTTGTAGAGGACAATCCAGGAGATGTCAGGCTAACACAAGAAGCTTTAAAAGACTATAAAATGTTTAGCTCACTTCATGTAGTATACGATGGAGAAGAAGCTATGGCATTCCTTCGCAAAGAAGAAAAGTATAAAGATGTACCACGTCCTGATTTAATATTATTAGATTTAAATCTTCCTAAAAAAAGTGGGCGAGAAGTGCTGGCTGAAATTAAAGCTGATGAAAAATTAAAAACAATACCAGTCGTAGTCCTTACTACATCACAATCTGAAGATGATATTTCAAAAGCTTATAACTTAAATGCTAATTGCTTTATATCAAAGCCTGTAGATCTTGACCAGTTCATGAAGGTGGTCCAAAGTATTGAAACCTTCTGGTTAACTATTGTAAAGTTACCAAGAGAATAAAATGAATGATAAAATAATAAGAGTTTTACTACTTGAGGACAATGCCGGTGATGCCCGTTTAATGGGTGAACTCTTAAAAGAATCCACAACAACACAGTTTGATTTAGTACACGTAGAAAGACTTACGGATGCACTAATCAAGCTTACAAAAGAAGTATTTGACGTAGTTATTATAGATCTTACAGTACCTGATAGCAGCGGATTTGAAACATTCTTAAAAATAAGAAGCCTTTCAGAAGATGTACCAATTATTGTTCTTACAGGGTTTAGTGAAGATGAATTAGCTGAAAAGACATTGCAGGAAGGGGCACAAGACTATTTAGTAAAAGGACAGGTAAGTAATAGCAGCCTTCAACGTGCAATTAAATTTTCTATTGAAAGGCAAAAAAAGAAATTATCAGAAACACCAGTACACACATCTAAAAAAACAACCCAAGCCCCCGTACCAGAAAAGAAAGGCAAAATATTAGGCTTTATTGGAGCTAAGGGTGGAGTAGGAACAAGTACCGTAGTAATAAATGCAGGAATTATCCTTGCTAAAGAAAGGCATAAAGTAACAGCAGTAGAATTGATGCCTCACTATGGCAGTTTTTCACAACTATTGGGACACATGCCGGGAGATAATTTAAAAAGTTTACTTGATTTTGATTTAAAGAGTATTGATGAGGGATTATTACATCATAAGCTGTTTAATCATCCTACCGGACTTAAGGTTCTTTTTTCCCCACAATCATCACATGAGATTAAGGAAATAGATATTGAGCATGCAAAAACAATAATTAACTGCCTGAAAGATATTGCTGATTATACACTTATTGACTTTCCAAACTACCCATCCAATACGACAAAAGAATCTATATTAAAATGCGACTCACTAACACTAATCTCTGACGCTGAACCTGTCAGTCTAGCTTCAGGAAAAGTAATGCTGGATCTAATAAGTTTATGGGGATTTAATAGAAGTCATATAAATGCAATAATTGTTAATAGAGTTATATCACCACAACCAGTAAAATCATCTGAGATAAAATCCCAGTTAGGCTGCGAAGTACTTGGTATAGTACCCACTGCTACCTTAGCATGCACTATTGCCCAAAAATCTGGAGAACCAATTGCCCAATCTTTACTTGATAATAATTTTGTAGACCAATTAACTCAAATCACACACAAACTATGTGGCACTCCTACTAGCATAAAAGTTTTTTAGGATTTAGATATTATGACTTAAAGCCATGTCACAAAGTAAAAAGTTTAACCTATCTTCTTTTATTGTCATTACTTCAGGAATTATTTCTATTTGCATTGGTATCTTAGTTATTCTTGGATGGCATTTACATATAACACAACTTATTCAAATTAAAAGCTCATTTGCTCCAATGCAATACAACACTGCTTGCAGCTTTATACTTTTAGGATTTAGCTTGTTATTAATTTTTAATAACTTACCAAATCTATCAATGACCTGCAGTTCTATTGTAGGAATAATTAGTTTTTTTACCTTATTAGAACACCTTCTAAATATAAATTTAAGCATCGATGAATTCCTTTTTAAGCCTTATATAACAATACAAACACCATATCCCGGACGTATGGCAATAAATACAGCATTTTGTTTTTTATTTCTTTCTTGTGGACTAATAATAATCTGTATTAAAGATTGGATAAGAAATGCCCACATCCTATTAAGCATCATAATCTCTATACCACTTGCTATAAGCAGCATTGCATTACTTGGCTATCTTACTAATTTACAGTCTATATATAGCTGGAAAGAATCATTAGGAATGGCTATTCATACTGCAGGAACATTAACAACTAGTAGTCTTGGATTATTTGCATTAACATTAAAGCAAAGTCCTAAAACCATACAAAACACTTTATTAAACTGGTTACCAATTCCAATAATTACCTGTGCTACAACAGTAAACATTGTTTTGTGGCTTGCTATTTCATCATCAAGTACAAAACATCCGATTGTAGCAACCATTATTCTAATTACTGGAATTGTGGTCTCACTCCTTCCGGGATATATAGTTCATCTTTTACAAAAAGAAAGGAGACATAGTTTAGAATCCAAAGAACTAAGTAAAAAATTACAAAATCAAATTTCAGAAAGAGAAAAAATTGAGCATGCTATTTCAAGAATCAACAAAAAACTACAATCTATTTTAGTACATGCAAACAATGCTATTGTTTCTATTAACAGAAACAGCATACTAACTCTCTGGAATCCTGCTGCCGAACAAATGTTTGGCTGGACAAAGGATGAAGCCTTAGGTAAATCAATGGTAGATATGATAATTCCTCCTCAATACCGAGATAGACATAACAAAGGCATGGAACACCTGCTTAAAACTGGCAAAGCACCACTTATGGGCAAAACTATAGAAATTATTGCTCAACGAAAGAATGAAGAGATTTTTCCTATTGAGCTTTCATTATTTCAAAGTGAGTTTGGAGAAAATTCTGAATATACCGCTATTATGAGAGATATTAGTGAACGAAAAAAAACAGAAGACGAATTAAAGAAAGCATACCAAGAGCTTAAGGAAACTCAGGATCAACTCTTACAAGCTGCAAAATTAGCCTCAATGGGAGAACTTGCAGCAGGTATTGCACATGAACTAACTCAACCACTTCAAGGTATTAAAGGGTTTTCTGAAACAATAAGAATTGATTTAAGCAAGATTCTGGGAGAAGACAAGCTATCTGAAAATGAAGTAAAAAAATATGCATTAAGGAATGCTAATGATATTGAAATTATTTTGCAGCAAACAAACAGAATGTCAACAATATTAAATGGCATAAGAGATTTTGCACGTTCTTCAAATTTAGAAAAAGAGCAAGTAAATATAAATGAAATTATTGAAGCATCATTAATACTATTCATCGATAATTTTAAAACCCAAAATATTTCTTTAAATAAAGAACTATCTAAAGAGCTACCTGATATATTAGGAAATAAAAATCAACTTCAACAAGTATTTATAAACTTAATTAGTAATTCCTTTGATGCAATGGAACAAACACAAAATAAAAAAGAGTTAAGCATTTACTCAAAACTTAGTTCTGACAAAAATTATGTGACTATTGAAATGAGAGATTCTGGAATAGGTATAGATGAAGAAACACAGAAAAAAATTTTTAATCCGTTTTTTACAACAAAAAAAGAAGGAACTGGGCTTGGAATGTCAATCTCGGACAGAATTATTAGAGACCATAATGCATACATAACTATCCAAAGCAAGATAAATAGTGGT
>JAHFBD010000156.1 GCA_023250175.1 Candidatus Melainabacteria bacterium | reverse complement strand
ACAGTGCTATGAAGTGATGGGGATTATTCATGATTTATTTAGACCAATCCCAGGAAAGTTCAAAGATTATATAGCCATTCCAAAACCTAATATGTATCAGTCATTGCATACTGCTATTGTAGGACCACATGGAAGACCAGTAGAAATTCAAATTCGTACTGAAGAAATGCATCAAATAGCAGAGTACGGTATTGCTGCACATTGGAAATATAAAGAAGCTGGTGGTATAACAAAAGCTGACAGTATGTATGATGAAAAGCTTTCCTGGATTAGGCAATTAATTGAATGGCAAAGTGATTTAAAAGATCCTGAAGAATATGTTGATGCAGTCAAGCTTGATTTTTTTTCAGATGAAGTTTTTACACTAACACCAAAAGGTGAAGTTATTGATTTACCACGAGGCTCCACCCCAATAGACTTTGCATATAAAATTCATACTGATATTGGACACAAATGTACTGGAGCAAAAGTAAATGGAAGAATGGTACCACTTAGTACCCAGCTTAAAAATGGAGACATTATAGAAATTGTAATAAGCAAAACCCCTCGCCCAAGTCTCGACTGGTTAAATTATGTTGTCACAAGCTCTACAAAAAATAAAATCAGACAGTGGTTTAAAAAACAACATAAAGACGTACATATTGAACAAGGCAAAAAACTTATTGAGAATGCTTTCGGAGAAGATAAGTCTGATATGGTTATGGCATCAGATGATTTTGAAGAGGCAGTCAGAAAGTTAAACAGAGCATCGAAAGAAGATTTATTAGCTTCATTAGGATGTGGAGATGTAACCATCTCTCAACTGTTAGGGAAATTAAAAAATCTCTTACCGCAAAAAGAAGAAGAAACAGATTTACAAGAAGTTCAAATACCTGATAAAAAAGAAGAGGCTGATATTGCAGCTCTTGATGGTATGCTCCATCATATAGCAAAATGTTGCTCACCATTACCAGGTGAAGAAATAATAGGTGTTGTATCTAAAGGTAAAGGAATCACTGTTCATAGATCGGACTGTCAAAATCTAGATTTGGTTGAACAGGACAGAATGATGCCAATTCAATGGCATGGCACACAAAGCAAATCATATACAGCTGCTATTGAAGTTGAATGCATTGATAGAGTAGGCATTTCAAGAGATATCTTAAATAAGATAGCAGATGAGAAAATCAATGTTCGTGATCTTCGAGTGGTGGCCAGGACAACAAGTGATACAGCTGTTATTAAAATAGTTGTTGAGGTAATAGATCTTTATGACTTAAAGAAAATAATGGCGAGCATAAGCAGAGTAAGTGATGTGTTAAATGTATTCAGATCTGGTGAATATAAAAGAACTACTTTATTTAAAAAGAAAACAAATGGTAAGGACAAAGACGGAAAAACAAACAAAACTATTCAGAGCAATTAATAATCTTCCAAATGATTGCCATGCAATAAAACTCACTTTTTTACCCTCCGTTATCTATTTCAGTTTCTTTTTTTGACTTTGTGATTTGTAAGCTATTTGGGCAATCGTAATTGCTTAGCTTATATTGTTTTGTATCATCAGGACACTTACTACCTTCATAATATGAACAGGTATAAGAGGACTGATTTTCATCTTCCTGAGCTTTAGAACAACAACACGTACTAAATGCCGAAGGAGGTCTTCCAGGCTCAAGAACCTCATAGTAACCAGAACCTTGAGCATATGATGGATTAAAATTAAGCAAAGTAATCATAACTATTGCAATTCGAAAAATCTTATTAAATGGCCTATAACATAGGACTTTAATACTGTTTTTTTGTTTCAGTTTAGCCATAGATTGAAGACCGCTTAATTTATTAATGGGGTCTTCCCCATTAACAGGGATATACCCTATGAAAGAATGTCTAAAACACAGGATTTAGAGGATTGTATGCTTTTGTGACTAAATCACGTAGGGTTATCCCACATAAGTCTTAAGAATTTTAAGAAATCTCTTTAATGGCAGTCCCACAATATTTAAGTAGTCACCCTCAAACTTTTCAATAAACTGTTTTCCTTTTCCTTGAATTGCATAGGCACCTGCTTTACCCAAGGGTTCTTTTGTTCTTACATACTGAATAGCTTTTTCTTTTGAAATGCGTTTCATATATACCTGGGTTTCTTCAAAGTCTAAAATAATCTTTTTTTTCTTCAAATTTAAAATACAAATTCCTGTAATAACGATGTGTTTTTTATTGCTTAAAAACAATAGTTTTTTTAGTGCATCTTCATTGTTTGTAGGTTTGCTAATTATTTTATTTTTACAAATAACCATTGTGTCAAAGGCAACAATCACTTCATTATCTTGCATTTTCTTAGGCTTATTCAAATAAGCCCCAATAGCCTTTGCTAGGCTTAGGAGTTTTGCTAAATCTATAAATCCAAATCTTCTAAATTTTTTAATTAGTAATTCTTCATTTGTATTTGTATTAATTGCTTTAAAACTTATACCGGCTTGCTGTAATATTTTTTTTCTGCGTGGAGAAGAAGATGCAAGTATTAATTTAATATTATTAGTAGATTTCATATCTTTTCTTTTTTCTGTCTTGTCACTTATCAACTGATTCCTTTTTCTGTTATCATATAACCTATGTCAAAAACACAAAAACTATTTATAACACTAATAGCCTTGTTCTTAACTTCTACCTATTTACCGACATTTTCTAAAGAAAAGGAAACAAAAGTCTTAAAGCAAGTCCAGGAAAAAAAAGAAGAAATTAAAAACAATGTTAAATGGACAGAGTCTCTAAGGCTAAAAGACTTTTATCTTAGTCCTAGTTACTCAGAGCTAAAGGAAAAATTAGCTCAATATAAAGATGTTCTTCAAGTAAGATATAAGGAAACCCCTGATGTATTTAGTGTGGCAATTGAATATGGCTTGATTTTAATAGATCTTAATAAGCTCCAAGAAGCAGAAATAGTATTTAACAAAGCTGTAAAAGATTTTGATGTAAATCTAACCCCAAAAGTATATAAAGCCTGGGTTGATGCTTGTAATGGTAAATATCAATCCGCAAAAGAAGCTTGGCTACCTGTAGCTAAAGACAAAGTTAATTTTGGAATATTTAATGGTATGTGGCTTCCACATGAAGTAGATGCTATTCTTGGGCTTGGACTAATTAAAGACTTTTTGAATGAAAAAGATAAACAAGAAGTTGAACAAACATTAAATGAAGTTATTAGCCATTTTGCAAACAATCCTAAATTTGCAGCAGTAATTATTGCAGATGATCTGAAAGCTGGCAGAATAAAAGAAGCTGAAGAGAAGCTTACAAAAATATTAGAAACAAATCCAGAACACCCCGTATTAATTACACTTAGTGGGGTTACGCGATTACTTTCTAAAAATTATCCCGAGGCATTATCTCTTTTTAATAAAGCAAAAGATCTGTATCCTTACTCCCCCACACTAAACCTTATGAAGGCTAGAACACTGTTTGCTCTAAAAGATAAGGAGTCCGATCTTGTATTTCAAGAAGCAATAGAACTGGACCCGATGTGGAAAATTGCTAATTTACAAAAGAAAAAATTGTTGCCATTAAAAAATTTTACAGAGATAGTAAAAGTAAATAACAAAGAAAAAGAGCTTAAAAAAGAAGAAATTAAAGAGTCAAAAGCTGAAGATAAGACGAATAATAAAACAAATTAACTTTGGTTAACTTTCGTTACAATTATAATGTGTAATGGGATACCAATTAGGCTCAATACATCTATGTGATAGCATGTTGTTTAATATAATACGCTGATTTATCGATATGAAGATTTTAAAGCTAATTCTACTCTTTGGTATCTTACTTGGTTTAAGCCTGCCTATTTATGCAGCAAGTGACAAGCCTGCAGGAAGAATAGTCAGTTTATCTGGTTCTGTAAGTATTACAAAAGGTAGCTCAAAAATACAAGCTAAACCCTTCCAAACCTTAGATGCTGGTGATGTAGTAGCAACAGGAGCAAATTCACGAGTTGCAATATTGCTAAAGGATGAAAGTTTAGTAAAGCTAAATGCAAACTCTCAAATAACTATAAAAGATGTAGTGCCTACTATAAAGCCTGTATCTGCAGGAACCACTGATAAAACAAAAATACAACATAATTCTGGTGAAATGTGGGTCAGAACAAAAAATAGACCTGGCAAAATGGAAATTGATACAAAGTCTGGTTCCGCCGCTATTCGTGGTACAGAGTTCATTATTAAAACTACTGATGATAAAACTCAACTACTTCTTGTAGAAGGAGTTGCTGAGTTATCTAATTCTCTAGGATCTGTAACAGTAGCTCAAAATGAAGAAGCAGAAGCTACTCCAAATACAGCACCAGTCAAAAGAACTGTTACTGTGGAAGAAACTGAACATGCAGTACAGTGGATATTTTATTGGCCGAACAATTTAAAACTAAAAGAAGAAATAGACGATACAAGCCTTGAAACATTAACAAAAAACTATGAAGATAATCCAGGCAAAGCTGAACCTAAAACATTGCTTGGTATTAAAAAGTTAATCAGTGGCAAATATGAAGAAGCTCTAAAGCTGTTTGACGAAGCGAATGAAACAGATCCAAGCTCTGCTACAAACCATTTAATGAGATCAAGAGCTTTATTTGTTCTTCACAGACAAAAAGAAGCATTAGCTGCCGTTAATAAGGCTATTGAACTTGACTCAAGCTGGTACTTACCACATTCCGATAAAAGTAAACTACTTACAGCTCAAGGAGATTTAATATTAGCGGAGAAAGAAGCTAAACAATCTATAGAACTAGGTTCTGATAATCCTGAACCATGGATTAGTTTAGGCGAAATCCAGTATTCGTTTGGAAAGATTAAGAGCGCATCAGCAAGTTTTGAAAAGGCACTTAATATAGATTCAAATCTTGCAGAAGCACATCTAGGCAAAGCAAGAACTTTAATTAGCCGATTTTATAATAGTGAAGCAATTGATGAGTTCTTATCAACTGTACTACTAGAACCAGGCTTAGCACGAGCACATCTTTATTTAGGACAAGCATACTATCAAAACAATGAAACCAGCAAAGCTATTAATGAAATTACAGAAGCTAGAAAACTAGATCCTAAAGATGCTTTAGCTTTAAATAGTTTATCCATTATTTATGATGTTGCGCACCAATATGGAATGTCCCTTGAATTAGATGAAGAAACCATTCAAATTACACCAAACCTTCTTGAAGCTGGAGCACGACAAAGCAGAAATTTATCAGTCGCATCTGGTAATTTAGGAATTGAACCGCTTAGATTTGGACTAACTGACTGGGCATTTTTCCAAGCAAATAAAGCATTAAGAGAAAACCCGATTGATGGAGCAAGTCATTTTACCTTAGGTACTATATATAACAGCAATAAAATAGAGCCTGTTCTTCCAAAGGGTGAAGGCTCAGGAGCTGCTCAAGCACAGTTAAGCACTGGTCAAGTTAGAGGCTTAAGGGGCACAAATCTAACGGGTGTAAATGCTAAGACTTCAACTAATGAATTTAATTTAGGATTGAACTTTGCATC
>JAHFBD010000155.1 GCA_023250175.1 Candidatus Melainabacteria bacterium | reverse complement strand
TCAAGCGAAAGGAATTGAAAGATGGAAGCTTGAACTTGTTTGAACTTATAAAAAGAAAAGGAAAAGGATTTGTCCCATTTATTGGGCAAGTCCGATCGAACGAAAGGAATTGGTAGATGAAAGCTCAAGCTTGTCTTGAGCTAAACAAAAGGAAGAGTGTCCGAGTGGTTTAAGGAGGCAGTCTTGAAAACTGTTGATGCCGCAAGGTATCCGGGGGTTCGAATCCCTCCTCTTCCGATTTCCAAAAAATGCTAAAATAAAAACTATATACAAAGATGTATCCTTTCTTACATTACTAAGATTTCTAATTAACAATTTACAAAAGCAAACTATAAGATAATAATTTCCTTAAGTTGTATTAATTGCTTTGATTTATTGGTTAATTAAGATTGTGAAAAGGGCAAGATCTAAGAGTTATGGCAGGCATTAACAACATTTTTGTCTTGATTAAGCAAGTTCCAGACCAAAGTGCTAAAGCTGGAATAAATCCTGATGGAACTATTGATAGAGCTAAAGCAAAAAGGATGTTAAATCCTTTTGATCGTTATGCGTTACAAGCAGCTTTGCATACAAAAAAACATTATGGTGGCAAAGTAACAGCCATTACTATGGGACCACCAGCAGCGGTTGAAATTTTATTAGAAGCTTTAGAACATGGTGTGGATATAGGTTATATATTAAGTGATAAAAGACTTGCAGCGTCTGATACTCTTGCAACAGCATATGCACTTTATAAAGTGATTAAACACATTGGAGATTTTGATTTGATTTTTTGTGGACTACAGACTACT
The DNA here is from genome assembly GCA_023250175.1 of Candidatus Melainabacteria bacterium. Classification (GTDB taxonomy): domain Bacteria; phylum Cyanobacteriota; class Vampirovibrionia; order 2-02-FULL-35-15; family 2-02-FULL-35-15; genus JAHFBD01. The sequence goes on along the minus strand of JAHFBD010000155.1, from coordinate 4,727 downwards.
GATGGTGATACTGCTCAAGTTGGTCCACAGATTGCTGAAAGGTTAGAGCTATCGCAGGCGACTTATTGCGAGGATTTTAGAATTGAGGAAAGCTCAATAATTACAAAAAGGGTAATAGAAGGTGGTAGTCAGTGGATTAAAATGACTATCCCTGCGCTTATTACAGTAGCTAATTCTTATCACCCGTTAGAGTATAAAAGTCTTAGAGGAGCAAGAATGGTTCAGCATCTTTTAAGAAGTGAAGAAGAAAAGTCAAAGTATATTAAGTTTTTAAATCTGGATGATATCGGAGCCGATCCGATTAAATGTGGGCTTAGGGGTTCACCTACTATTGTTGCAAGGACAGATAAGGTTTCTGAGATTGGTGGGAGTTGTCTTATTCGTAAAGGGGAGCCAGTTAATAAAATGGTTGTGGATTTACTCAGTAATTCAAATATTTTAGAGCATATAAAACAATGAGTGAATTAAAGCCTACACTTAAAGAAATCATTACACCTAGTAATAAAGAGGTTATTGTAATTGGTGAGCAAATAAATGGTGAGATTAAGCCAGTTACTCTGGAGTTGCTAGGAATAGGTAAGGATTTAGCAAATAAATTAAATGGAAAATTATCATGTGTAATTCTTGGTTATAACATTCATAGTTTACCCTCAAAACTAATTGCTTATGGAGCAGATACTGTTTATCTTGCTGACAATAAGCTTCTTGAAAATTATCAAACATTACCATATCGAAGGGTTATTATTGATTTGCTTTCAGGTTTTCCTCTTCCTCCGCATATTTTATTACTTGGGTCTACTACGTGTGGACGTGATTTAGCTCCTAGAATTGCAGCATATTTTGAGACTGGATTAACAGCAGATTGTACTGAGCTTGACATAGGACCATATGAACATACAAACAAAATCGATCCGGAGAAATTAGGACTTTATCCTAATTGTCTTTATGCTATTAGACCAAGTTTTGGTGAAAGTTTAAAAGCACGTATATTAGGACCGTGGAAAAATCCACAAATGGCAACAGTGCGTCCTGGAATAATGTTGCCTTTAAAGCCAGATTTTAATCGTAAGGGAAATATCGAAAATATAATGATAAATTTAAAACCTGAGGATTATCGTTCAGAAATCCTTGAAGTGATTTATGAAGTAAGTAAAGGAGTTAGTATAACTGAAGCTGATGTTGTAATTGCTGGTGGGTTTGGTTTAGGAAAGAGTGAGGGATTTGATTTGTTGAGGGAGCTAGCAAACTGTTTCAATCATTCTGCCATCGGAGCTTCTCGTAAGGTCGTAGATGTTGGTTGGATACCATATAAGCATCAGGTTGGACAAACTGGAAAGACTGTAAGACCAAAGCTATATATTGCTTGTGGTATTTCAGGAGCAATTCAACATAGAGTAGGTATGAATAAATCTAATTTAATCATTGCAATAAACAAAGATATAGATGCACCTATTTTTAAGTTTGCTCATCATGGAATTGTTGGAGACTTATATCAAATAATCCCAGAATTTATTACCCAATTAAAATTAATTAAGTATAACAAGGAGGATAAAATTCTTGTCAAGCAAGATTGAATATGATGTTTTAATCATTGGTGGTGGACCATCGGGTTTTGCTTTAGCTCACCATTTGGTTGATTTAGCTACTCAAAATAAAACAAAGCTTACTATGGCTATCCTTGAGAAGGGAAAAGAATTTGGTTCTCATATTGTAAGTGGTGCAGTATCAAATCTTAGAGTTATACAAAAACTATTTCCGGATTATGAAAAAGAAGGATTTCCTTTGGAAGGGTTATGTACTAATAGTAGCTTTTCAATTTTAGGAATGAAAAACAAGTGGGATGTTCCAGAAGTTCTCTTACCTGAAGGATTAAAGAAAAAAGGGTGTGTAATCCTGTCATTAAGCCATGTAGTGTACTGGATGTACAATAGACTAAAAGAGAAATTATCTCTTAATAAAGATATTGTAGTTGATTTCTTTCCTGGATTTTCTGCTCACAAGGTGTTGTTTGAAGATGATAGAGTTGTAGGTGTTCAGGTCGTTGGGCAAGAATTCCAGAATGTTATTGATGATACTGTTTATGCAAAAGTAATTTGTTTTGGGGATAAAGGATTTATCTCTCGGGATGTAATTGAACAATTTAAGCTAAGAGAAAACCCACAAATATGGTCTGTGGGTGTAAAAGAAGTTTGGCAGCTTGATGAGAAAAAAGATTTCTCCGGAAAAGTATGGCATACCATGGGTTATCCACTTGTTGATGGTTCATTTGGCGGTGGTTTTGTATATGGAATGAAAGAGCATAAATTAACATTGGGCATGGTTATTTCACTTGATAGTGAAAACCCCAATATACATCCTCAACAACGATTGCAAGATTTAAAAAAACATCCCTGGATTCAGGATATGATAAAAGATGGAAAGCTTCTAAAATATGGTGCAGCTGTGCTTCCTGAAGGTGGCTATTATAGTCTGCCTAAAAAGTTTGCTGTAAATGGTGCATTGTTGCTTGGGGATGCACTTGGTGTTTTAGATATTGAAAGATTGTCTGGAATTGATAAAGCTATGGAGTCAGGTTATCAGGCTGCTGAAGTAATTCATGAAGCACTAATAAAAAATGATTTTACTGAATCACAACTTTCAGATTATAAAGATAAACTAATGAAAACCTTTGTAGGGAAAGAATTATACAAAGGACGATATTTTAGATATGCTTGGCAAGAAAATACACGATTATTAAATTCTTACATGCCTATTATTATGGATAGTATAGATAAATCTAATCCTTATCTTGGGTTATTATCTGTGGGGTTGAAAAAAAATCCATTAAGAGCAATTAGAGATGCTATTAGGCTAAATCGTTTAATGGATGGAAAAGACATAGGGAAGATTAAATATAAACCTGATTATCAACATATCGTTCCAGACTTTAGCTTTGAAAAGAAAGTGATAAAAAATGGATTTGAAAAAAGTACTATATATTCTCGTGCAGATGCAGTGTTTTATGCAAAGACTAAATATCATGAAGGAAATAAACACATAGATGAGTATGATTATAATACTTGTATAAAGTGCATCTCACATTATGATCTCTTAGAAAAAGATACCCCATGTGTCTCAGACTGTACAGCTGAGGTTCATAGGATTGATATCGTAAAAGATCTACGTGTGCATGCTATGTCGCTTGAAAACTGTGTGCAGTGTAGGACTTGTGAAATTGTATGTCCAGAAGTTAACCTTCGTGTAAATCCTACAGCATATGGTTCTGGTCCTGATTTTATGGGGTTGTAGTTAATTTACTTTATTAAAATACCAACCATGCTTTTTGTTTAAGTCTTCCAATAAAGCATTAACTGGAGTGGTTGTTAGTTTTTGTACAAGGTCATTTGCATTGTCTTCAGTATAGTTTGTGAAAACCCCTGGATTTTTTATTAAGTATTCGTGGTACTCATCATATTTATTATCCTTTCCAAGATTATTGGGGATTTTTTGCTCCATTAATTCTTCTCTTACTTTTGGGAAGAAGTAATTACGTGTTATCCATAATTTTTGAGAAATGTTTTTGGGTGCCATTTTCATAAGTTGTGGTAGGTAATAGTCATATATTCTGTCGGCTAATTCATTCTCAACTATATATTGTGCATCAGTCTCAACGGTGTTTTTTTCTGTAGTGGGAAATGAACGGGTAAAAGCATTTGGATATTGTTTCTTTAACTCATGCCATTTATTTAAGGGATATACTTCTGAGTATTTCTTTATGATTTGTGCAAATTTTTCAGGTGTTTTAAATTCGCTCAATTCTCCACTATAAAGTTTAGGCAGATTTCCATGCGGATCACAATAGAGCCATATTGTTCTTTGGGCAGTGTAAGAATTAATTTGTAGGTGTTTGGGAGATGGTATATTTGCAAGCGTAGTTGGGATGGAGCTTGTTCCTATAGCAGCAATTGCACCAGTGGCAATGCTTAAAAAGTCTCTGCGGCTAATTTCCATATAATTTCTCCTTTATTAGTTCTTTCAAAGAGTGTCCTGAGGTAAGTTTAACATTTGAAATGAGGAAAAACTATTTGTCCTAACCAGATTTAATTTGTGTTACTACCTAGCTAGCGTAATATTTCTAAGCAAAGAACTTAATTTAAGGTAAGATTTTATCCGATTTATTCGGTAAAATCTGTAAGGCATTATAAATGGCAGATTGGAAGCACTATGGAAAGCCGGTTTTGGGAGTGTAGCGAAAAAACCGGCGGTAGGTAGAAACAAATTTGTATTTATTTTTCTTGTTGTGATATTATTTCAGGACTTATAAAATGTTGGAGGAGGAAGTAAATTATGCTACGTAATGTTGAATCTGTTTATGGGGTTTCTAAGCTTGCTTCAAGGAGTAGTAATGCAAAAGGAGCAAATAAAGATACTGCAATTTCTACAAACATCCCGAAGCCAGAAAAAATAATCCTGGATAATGGATTAAAAATCATTTCTCAACATATGCCATATGCTTCTTCCTCTGCTTTAAATATTGCTGTTAAGGTTGGTTCAGTAAATGAAAGTGATGATGTTAGTGGAATTTCTCATTTTATTGAACATATGATGTTTAAAGGGACAAAGACAAGATCTGCTTTAGACATCGCTAAACAAAGTGAAAATGCTGGGGTTGAGCTTAATGCTTTTACTGATAAAGAAATTACTAATTATCATGGAAAAATGTTAAATGAAAATCTTCCAGTAATAGT
>JAHFBD010000154.1 GCA_023250175.1 Candidatus Melainabacteria bacterium | reverse complement strand
GTGTTCTGTTCTTTGGGAAATACTTATCTAATATTGTTTGGTAACATTTCATTCTTACGTTTGCAGGGATATCATCTCCTTTTGTTTCTCCCATTGTTGGATGGAGCATTAAGGCATCGATAGTTTCGAGTGCAACTTTTAAAAGATACTCATGTGCTCTATGAACAGGATTTCGTGTTTGAAAGGCAACAACTCTTTTCCAGCCATTCTCGGTAAACATTTTTCGTGTGCCAGAACAACCGAGATTGTACTCTGGAAATTCATCATATGTGTGTGCAAGAACTTTGATGTCACCAGACAAATAATATTTCCCGGCTTCAAATAAGTATTTAACAGCAGGATGCTTTGTATCTGTTGTTTTGTAAACCAGTTGTGCTTCTTTGTTTAAGTCTGGTTGGTATATTTCTTTTAGTTCTAGAATAGCTATGATTTCATTTTGTTCGTTTTTTAAGGCAACTCTATTTTCATTCTTTATGTTTTTATAGTCCTCTTCATTTACTTGCAATGTAATAGGAATAGGCCATATAAGACCATTACTTAATCGCATACTTTCTACAATAGATTCATAGTCATTTTTTCCAACAAATCCATTTAATGGGCTAAAAGCACCAAGTGCTATCATTTCTAAGTCACATAAAATCCGCTTTGATATATTTATGCTTTTAAAGCTAAGAGCTTCCTTTTTTAATGAGTCTGTTTCTGGTTTTGATGTAAAACAGTTTATTAATACTTCACCGTGAGGACTTATTGTTTCTGTATTTCTTGTATTATTTGTAGTCATTATTTCCTGCTTTCTAAATTGAGTGACTTACCAATTCTAACCCATTTCTGTTATCTTTAAAAGATGATAGAAACCGGAACCAACAATAACAATTAATTGTCAAGAATAGTTATCTATGTCTAAACAAGATGATCTTACTAAAGTTTCTATAATTACAGTACTTGGTCTTTGTATTTTGACCTTTAGTTTGTTTTGGCTAAAAGGTTATAAGCTATATAATCATAAAAAAATAAAAATTCATTTTGAGGATGTAAGTGGACTTGAAGAAGGTGCAATTGTAAGGTGGAGTGGTTTGAGAGTTGGTGTAGTAGAAAGCATAAAGCCGGTTTTAAGAAAAAATCATTCTGATAAAACCCAAACGGTGACTAATGAAATGTTTGTCTTGGCTGAAAAAGAGCTTAAAGAAAAAGAAACTGTAGAAAAAAGACTTGCTGAAATAAAAGATTCAAAAGAAGTAAGTGACTTAAAAAATAAAATAGAGCAATTAAAAATTGATTCTCAAATTCATACCCAACAAGGTGTTGCCTTAGAACAGCAAAAATCAAAAGAAAATAATAATCATGTTGAAATAGTGTTAGTCATTACTAAGGACAATATACCGTTTGGTCCTTTATCTATAGTGAGTATTGTTCCCACTGGATTAATTGGAGAACAATATGTTGAAATTAGTCCTGTAATAAACAGAAAATCAACAGCTAATAATTTCAAACCAATTTTTTTAACTCAAGAACCCCTTCGATTTGAACGGTTTATGAAAGCAAATATAGAATCAGCAGAAGCATTTAGAGAAGCAATTACTAAGATTAATAAATTAGTCAAAGATGAGGATGTAGAGTTGCTTCGAGAGACTGTTCAGGATACAAGAGAAGTGGTAAAGGATATAAATAAACTAATTGATGGGGCTAGTGTGTTATTAAGTACAACTAGTGAAAAATTAGAAACTTTAGCAACAAGCTCCAATTTGCTCTCTTCTAGTGTTGTTCAGGTTGGAGAAAATATTAATAAAATTATTGGAGATGAACAAGTAAGGAAGGATTTGAAACAGACTACAGCATCGTTGAATATAATTACTGAGCAAGTAGCAAAGCTTTTAAATGAGCAAGGATTAGCAAAAGATATTTTACAGATTGGGCAAACAGCAAAAGATACCTCGACAGAGTTATCATCTTTTATAAAAGATTTAAGAAAAACACAAGAAGAGCTTGAACTACCAAAGACAATTACAAATTTAAATTCATTATCTGAAAAACTGGATAAACTCACCGGAGAACTAAATGGTATAGACAATATAAAAATTACTGCTCAAAAGACCAGAGAAACTAGTGAAAATTTGCAAAAAATCTCAAAGAAGTTTGGTAAAAGATTTTTACTATTTAGGTTATTGTTTTAACTCTTTTTTTGTTTCTTTTGAATGTATTGATCAATTAACATAAATCCAGCTAAGCTAATTAATCCAAGTATAAATATTACAAAAAACAATTCGCCAGACCATTCAATATGCATCATTTTTTCTCCTGTAATATCACGTATCCACTAGCTATAAATAGCCATGCCAGTATAAAAGCAATCATAGCATATCTTGAATTTCCTAAAAAGAGACTTTTCTTAAGTACAATCCATTGGAATACTATTGATCCTGGTGGTGCAAATAAAGCAAACCCAATATTTCTTAAAATGCCTGACATATATTTTTGTTGTTCAGTAATCACCATGCAAAGTATACAAAAGCAAGATTAAATTCATGAAACCAAAGGTTACAAGTGTATAAAAATTAATTTTTTACAATGTAATCTGTCCCTATCCTATTTTTTAACTTAGTGTAAACATTCTGAATATTAGGCACATAAATATTGTTCTCTTTTGCTTTTTTAATAACTACCCCAACTAACTCTTCAATTTCAAGAGGTTTTCCACGTTCATAGTCTTGAAGCATGGAGGTTTTAAACCCAGTAAATCCTTTGGAACGATTTAAATTAAACTCTACAGTGTCGGGTCTAACATTTATTTTAAGAGCAACTGCTACATTTTTTACTTCAGTCATTATATCTTTGATTAATTCATAATCTTCTTCAAGCATTTTGTCTACTGTTTTTCCTGTGAGTACGCTTACAGAATTAAATGATGCATTCCACACAAGCTTATTCCAGAGATCAGCATTAATATCATCTGAGATTTTTACATCTATTTCAGCGGATTGAAAAATCTTAAAAAGATCATCTATTCTTTGTGACTTTGTACAATCCAGCTCCCCAATTAATCCGCCATTATATCCAGATTGGTAGACTATTCCTGGCTCAACTATTTTTGCAGCTACAAAGACAAGCCCACCAATAACAGGCTTTTCCCCGATTATAGTAGTAATAACTTTTTCATTTTCAACTCCATTTTGCAAAGATATTACAGTGGTATTTGCACTGATAATGTTTTTTATATCTAGAGCTACTATTTTTGTATCTATTGATTTAACACAAATAAAGATATAGTCAAAGTTGTTAAGGTCTTTTATGTTGTCAAATACTTTTATTTGTATATTTTCTTTTTGTTTATCTCGTATTAAGGTTAATCCTTTTTCCTTTAAAACCTGAAAATGGTTTCCTCGTGCTATAAAAGTCACATCATACCCGGCTTTCACAAGCATGCTGCCGTAATAGCTTCCAACGGCTCCGGCTCCATATACTAATATCCTTTTTTCTTTTAAAGATTGCATAAGTGTTAAACAAGAAATAGATTAACATAAATAAAGAGCCCTAACCTAATTAAGAAAATATAAATTTATTGTCAACTATTTGATGAAACCAATTCAGGGTATCTAGATAAAGTATAAGATATTAATTGTCTAAGAGCGTTTATGGATTGTAATAGTTCTTTTTCTTCTTTATCAACGATGCTGCTTATATTTGTAGCCGGAAGTTGTTTTGTTCTTAAACAGCGATAATTGAAATCATTTGGTTTTATTTTGGTGTTTCTGATTTGATGAATAAGCTTTAATTCGTTTGCTGATAAAAGAAATGATGACCGCTTTAAAAACCTTTGTCTATATTTATCATCTTGTCCTAGTCTTAGTAAGGTTTTTATAATGATAGGATTTTCTTCTATCTTTCCTTCGTAAATTAGTCGAGTTTCTGTGCTAATTTCATTATCTTTATTTGGTTCATCATTAAATTCTATATCCCAGCTATTTTCTTCTGTACAATTATTAATAGTATCTTCATCAGAAGGTTGTTTAACTCCAAGAGCTTCTTGTTGTAGGGATTCTATTTCATTGCATTGTAGTTGTGTATATATTTTTTCAGAGATTCTTGTAAATGTTTCTGTTGGTTCTCCTGTAAGCTCTCCGTCTTTTTTTGTTTTATTCATATTTGTCAGCTCATTTATCAAAATAACTTCCAACGTGTATTCTAAAACTGAATTTAAGGTAGAAAGCAAATTATTTTTTGTACCAAATTCCAGATCAAGTTGGATTACGGAATTTAATACACCTCTTTTATTTGTCTTTTCATATGGGCGATATTTTAATAAATCTTCTATTGTGTTTTTAAGTCTTACTTTTAATTCATCGCTTAAATTCGTTTCATCTACTATTTTATTTTTCAGCATCTTTAATAGGATGAAGAGTTTTTTTCCTGAAATAATAGGTTTGCTACTACTGGATGAGCTTTGCGGATACTTAGCACTTAATATTTTTTCTAATGCTGTCAACTTATCATATCCATGGATGGTGTCATCTTTTTCTTGTGTGGGTAATATAGATACAATTAAAGCCTCATATAAAATTGTTTTAAATAAAGTTAACCTCTTGTCATTAAGTACCTTTTCAAGAAAAGTCCCTTCTAGCTTGAAAGGTGGTATTTTAATATTTACACTTAAGTTCTTGTCATTATTAAAACTAATAGGTTGAACTGGTACAATATCGGATAAACAATTTGAAACAAGTTCTGAATAAACACTGTTTCTGCCTTCTACATCGCTGCGAGTAATGTCTGTATTTCCAAAACAATCATGAACCTTATCATACTTACCAAGTAAAATTTCAAAAGCCCGATTAATGTTTCCATTTGCTACTGTGTGAAATGCTCCGGTAAGATTGAATCTTTGAAAAAACTCTTTACTCCAGAACATTCTGTTCTGTGCTTGCTGGCTTTTCCATTTTATTAAATCAGATTTTGTGAAAGTAATAAGTGGTTCAGAATCACATTTAAATTTTCCTAAACCAGAAGTAGCTAAACTATAAGCAAAAGCTAATCTAAATAATCTTTTTCCCTCAATACCAGTCCACAGATGACCATGTTTAATTTCCCATGGTTTAATTTGCTCTTCTTTGTCAAAACCAAAAAGATGTGAGTAAACTTCTTTCAATGCTTCATAAGTATTATTAAACCCACCTCTTTTTACACAGCCATCTAATTCAAGATTAAATTGTTTGTTCCAATCAGTAATCTCTCTTATTTTATTAGCATTAACTCTGCCATCTTGTAAGCACTGAAGTTTAATTTCTGCCAAATATCGTGTTATTTGTTTTGTTAACTCTTTTGCTTTTTTATGATTTTGTGAAATTGTTCTTGAGCCCAATTTCCACGGTCTAATTAAAGGATTACTTCCGGAAAGTGAGCCAGGAAAAGCTATTTCAAGAAATTCTGGTGTTGAATATAAATGCTGGATGTATCCAAGTCCCCAGCTATCTACAGTAGAGTCCCATTTATTAATACCTTCAATATGGCTTGGTGTATTAAGTCTATGTACATCAACAATGCAATGTCTTAAAACT
>JAHFBD010000008.1:18517-21233 GCA_023250175.1 Candidatus Melainabacteria bacterium | reverse complement strand
AATAAACATCCAGTCATTTCTCTCATTATGAACTCTGCCACAAACAGTGACTAAGTCATTTGTCTCCTGTCCATTAGAAAGTTCTTTATATTTGTCTTGTAACCCTTGGGCTTTATCAGTACGGGTAAATTTATATGGATATGGTTCTATACCTAGCTGTTTTATCTTTTCAAGCTTATGAAGACGTTGTTCTCTTATTCTTGATGAGGATTCTATCTCTGGTTGAGCTGGGTTTTGTGTAGTCATTAGAATATTATATAGTAAACCAATAAAGTTTTATAAGGGTATGCTAGTAACTCTCTATGTACTAAACATCTCTTCTAACATCTATAAAAGGAAACCTTCTATTTGTAAGAACATCCCCACGCTTCTCAAACCTGCCAACTTTTAATAATTCTAAAATAGTTTCTCCAGCAACAGATGCATTGTATGAATCACCAACTATTCTTCCATTATTATCGGTTTGACCAATACGTCTTCCCTGGCGGATATCATTTCCAAAAATTACCATTCCAAAAGCATCTACCCAATGATCACGCCCAGGTGGAAATGACGGCATTCCCAAAAGACCATTACCAGTATTAAGGCGTGGAGTCCTTCCAAACTCTGTAACTAAAACTACATAAGTTTTTTCTTCTATCCTCTCAATATCATTAAGTAAGGCACTTAAAGCTCTTGCAAAAGGTGGTAACATGTTTCGCATATTTCTTTCAATAGCATAGTGATGATCATAGTTACCATCATTAGCAAATATTACACGACCTCTATTTTGAAGCATCCTACGAGCAAGTAAGAGTTGCTTACCAATTGGAGTATTTCCATATCTTCTTAAGACATCTTCAGGTTCTTCATTTATATTAAACACTCTATTAAAGTCACCTGTCGTAAGACTTACTGCTTTTCTATATGCTCTGTTTCGCCTTTCTACTGAATTTCCTGTAAGCGTATGTCCTTGTGTATCAAGAAGATCAAGTAGTCTCATTCGCCCTCTAAGCCTATCAATATCTACAGGGGCACCTCTAAACGGATTTGTAAATTCTCCACTATTAGTATTATAAGGAGCATATAAAGTTTCAGGATCTCTATGCTTAGCGGCATCATATGGTTGTTGAAAAGCCAAACCCGCTCCAATATCAGGAACATTTTGGTGAAGAACAACATAACCAACATCTTCACTTGCTTCATTAGTTAGAAGTTTCGAAAATTCAACAAAAGAATTTTTACTTAGAGCTTCAGTGTAAGGGTCTGTACGATCTGTCACTCTTAAGCTTCCATTTACAACCAATGCACCATTTGTAGGATGAAAAAGCTCACTCCTATCCCCATATAAATTATTAATTACAACTGCTTTATTCATATGCCTTGCAAGTGGTTCTATTATGTTGGTAATTTGAATATCTCGACAAGCTGTATTAATTGGATTAAATGGACCTCTAATATCAGCATGTGTTTTTGGATCAAATGTATCAAAGAAGCTAAGTCCACCTTGCATAAAAATAATGACTGCTTTATGCCCTGGATCTCTTCCATTTCTAGTAGTAAACCTCAAACCATGCTCTGGAAGTCCTCCAGGTCTAACAGAAGCATCTACTGAACCTGGTAATAAAAAAGGAAGTAAAGTACCTGCAAGTGGCAAGCTGGCTATTGTATGTAAAAATTTTCTTCTTGTTGGTCTATAAACAAAATTAGTGACACCTTGCGGAGGATCCACTTTTGAAACACTCATTTTAACCCCTCTTTATAATTTATTAAATTATTTCTAAAATTGTATTCATTATATTAGAGAGGCATCATTTTTTCAAGCTTAAGAAATGAAAAATACTAACTATAATAAGATTAATCTGATCAATTTCTCTTAACCTTTTTCTATTAAGTTTTAACTTTACTTAGTTTTGAAAGACTAATGATTTTTCTTTTTCTGTCACTAGGTGAGTATTGAAACGGCTTATATTTTCCATAACCTCTTTTACCTTTTCAGTCATTTCAATTTGGTCATATAAGCTATTTATAAAATTACCTACTCCTATACCACTTGAACCCATTGCAAAAGCAAGAGAAGATGTAATAGCAGTAATTCCACTTGCAGTAATAATGTTTGCCTCTGGTAATGCTTCTCTAAGTCTAAAGGTATTTGTCAATGTAGATGCTGCTTTTAGAATATCATTATAAACAACATCGTCTCTATCAGAAACAGGTGTCTCCAAAGTAAAACCTTCAGTCTGTAATATATCAACCCCTAAATTAAAAAGTTCTTTTGCAAGTTTAATCTGGGTTTCTGTTTCTAAAGTAGAAGGAATAGTACAACACAAAAGAACTTCTTTTGAAATTAATCCTTTAACTTTTCTTGTGATTTCAAGAATTTCTTTTGGGGTAAAAAGTCTGCTTTCTTTATAAAAGCTTTCATAATTTCCAATTTCAAGGACATCCACACCATAAGCCTGTGCTGTAACAAGCTTTTCCGGATTAATACTTGATACAAAAAGTGGTAACTGTACTGAGGCTCTAACTGTTTTTATTATTTCTGCATCATCACAAATATCAAGAGCAGTAGCTCCTCCCAATTCAGCTGCCATAGCCACTTTCAACGTCTTTTGTTTATCATAATTTTGAATACCTGAAATAACTTTTACAAGACTTTTGTTTTTTAAAGCATTTAATGTTTTTTGTTTATTATTTAAGTTTGACATTTCCTATTACCTCTTTTTACTAGACTACT
>JAHFBD010000008.1:0-18507 GCA_023250175.1 Candidatus Melainabacteria bacterium | reverse complement strand
TATTTTTTTAACAAGGACAACAAGTATTCTACCTGGAAATTTTTATTTTCTTAGGTTCTTAACTTATTTTGTTACTTCGTTAATCTCGTCTCTACAGAGCTTACAATTAAAACTTAACCTCAAACTTATCACCAACTCTTGAGCCTGTAACTTTTGCAGAATTTCCTTTGTTTATAAAAAACTCCAAAAAACCATGGCTCCCAATTATCCCAAATAATTTACTTGGTTCAGAATCTGCATAGCTTAACTGTAAACCTTTAAACTCCATACCTTTAATTTTTCCATGTATTTTTTGTGGAACAAAACTCTCTGGTATATTCGATATCATATTCCCAAAATGATCTATGTATTGTATTTGACCGGTACAAACCTTTCCATTATTTATTGGAGTATTAATATCTAATTTAATCAGGTCTTCTTTATTAACGATATTACCAAAATTTTCAGCTTTTTCTCCTTTTGCTAAATGAGCGGCAACTGAGGAAAAAATATCTCTTCCATGAAAAGTTCTGCTGGTATTATGAGGCAGCCAATACTTTCTTTCTGTAAGTTCAACTACATTTACAATATCTTCTTTTTCAAGAGCTAACGTAAACAAACCATTGTCAGGGCCTATAAAAAAGTGATTTTTAGTTTCAATCAATAAAGCTTTTCTACTACTCCCAACCCCAGGATCCACAATACAAATATGGATAGTACCTTTAGGAAAATATTGACAAGATAAACCTAAAACCCAATTTGCATGCCAAATATTCTGAGGAGCAATACTATGTGAAATATCTACAATTTTTGCATATGGATAAATATTAGATATAACACCTTTTATTATCCCAACATAAGGATCAACAATCCCAAAATCAGTAGTCAATGTAATAAACTGCATTAAAAAATATTATAGCGTATGCGCTATTTAATTACTGTTTCTGTACTATCACTTGTCTGCACACCCTGATTCATAATATCTTCAGCTGCTAATTCTACAGGTGTTAAATCTTGTGAACTATCTAACTCAATCTCTAATTCCTGCCCAGAAGCAAGCATGACTTCACTACCCTGTTTTTTTAAACCATAAGCCAATCCCGTTAATCCACCGATGACTGCTGTTGAAGTAAGGCTCCACCCGCCACTAAAAACTGCACCAGTTGCAGCAATTCCAATTGCTCCAGTTTTTACAGCTTTATTACCAGGGATAAAAGTCAAGGAAGCACCTTTTAATGCACCAAGTCCAGCACCCTTGGCTAAACCATTCCCCTCTCCTTTTATATTATGTTTCATATTAGTATATGTACTATTTGCAGCAAGCCTAGCACCATTTAAAGGAATATATTTTCCTGACGGTAAGAGAATTTTATTTAATGAGATTTCCATGGTACCCTGCATACTAGCTTTTCCGGCATGCATTATACCTTCAATACGACCGACCAAAGTACTACCTACAGGAATTAAATTAATATCATTTATATTTAAATCATTTAATATCGTTGCACTAAATTCATCCCCTACTTGATTTTCTAAAGCATTAATATCTTTATTTAAAGATATTTTTAATTTAGTATTTTTCTTTAAAACATCATTTATACTTGCTGCTCCTTTAAGAACAGGCTCTTCAGAAGAAACAACCCCTTCTGTATTTTCATTTGATTTTACAGGCAATAAAAAGCTATTTGTTATTATTAGTATGTTTATAAAAAAGTATGAAATAATTCTTTTCATAGACTTCTTAGTCTTGTTTTATCTTAGTTTTAAATTTGTTTTTTATCCCTAGATTCAAACAACCTCCCGTTTGCCATTTTGCCCTAAATCCTGTTATTATCTACATACCCTAGAATTCACTCTTATAAACCATTTTGGGGACTTTAAATAAACCGATGAAAAATAAGATTATAAAAAGGGTTGTCTTACTATCAGGAGGATTAGACTCTTCTACTCTTGCTTACTTAGCCAGTAAAAGATCTAAGCCTTACTTAAAGAATATGATTTTTTCATTAACTTTTGATTATGGACAAAAGCATAGAAAGGAGTTAACAAGCGCTCTTCAGATATCAAAAGAGATTGGGGCTATTGAACATAAGGTAGTTAAGTTTGATTTAACTTTATGGAAAGGTTCATCTTTAACTGACGATAAATTAAAAATCCCACAAAACAGGCTTAAATTTAATAACAATAAACAACTGACTAATGAATCAATTCCTAATACTTATGTGCCAGCAAGAAATACTATCTTTTTATCATTTGCATTGGCTTATTCTGAAGCTATTAATGCAGATGAAATCTATATAGGGGTCAATGCTGTGGATTACTCTGGTTATGTTGATTGTAGACCTGCATTTATAAAACAATTTCAAAAGCTAATTAAAACAGCAACAATAAAAGGTACTAGAGATAATTTAATAAAGATTAAGACCCCGTTAATAAATTTAACTAAAGCAGACATTGTAAAGCTCGGTACAAAATTAAATGTTAACTGGTCTAAGACCTGGAGCTGCTACCTGGGACAAAAGCTAGCATGTGGCTTGTGTGACAGTTGTCAACTGCGTTTGAAAGGATTTGCATTGGCCGGTATACAAGACCCAATAAAATATAAACAACATCCTAAATTTTATAAAGAACGGTTTAATACCACTCTCTAATGTTCTACTATAAGATACCCGCGCTAGGCTCAGTTATCGGTAAAGTAAAACTAAATTTGCTTCCTTTATTTAATTCACTCTCTGCTTCAATTTTTCCATTTAAGGCAACAACAATTTCTTTACAAATTGCCAACCCTAATCCACTACCTGTAACCTTTTGTACTTCTGGGTTGTTTGAACGATAGAACCTATCAAATATTTTTGATAGCTCTTCCTTATTAATTCCTATTCCTTGATCTGTAACTGAAATTTTTAACTCTTTATTGTCTTGTGTTATATCAAGTGTGACAATAATACTACTTCCTACTAAAGAATATTTAATTGCATTTGAAACTAAATTATCCAGCACCTGCCTGATAAGTCTTGGGTCTGTTTTTATAATTGGGTAATTCTCTAATATGTGATAGGTAATTTTATATTCTTTATATAAGCGTGAGAACTCTTCAATTGATTGTTTTATTAACTCACCGATATCACACATTTCTAGATTCAACGACCACCCTTCTGAATCTGCTTTATTTATATGCAAGAAATCAGTTATAAGCGTTGATAGTCTTTTGGCTGCTTGATGAATTTGTTCTGCAACATCTTTTACTGAAAAAGCATCCAGTTGTTTTGTTACCAACATATTACTAAATCCTAAGATGCTTGCAAGTGGAGTTCTTAACTCATGACTAATATTATTTATTAAATTTACTCTAAGCCTATCCTGCTCTCTTAAATGATTGTTTTGCTCCTGTAGCCTTTTAATTTCATCACTACTTTTATACTGCTTTTCTGTTTTTAAGTATTCTTTTGCAAGTAACTTTTTTAATTTTAGTAATAGTTTTTTTTCTTCTAAAGTAAAGTTGAGATTTTTATTTTTTGAGGCTACCACTAAAAAAGCATTGTTTTTTTTATTAAGACAGACTTCGCAAGCAATGAGCGAATTTATATTAAACCTGTTTAAAGCTTCAAGAGTTATATTTTCAAATTCCCAGACAGTATCGTTTTCTAAATAATTTTTTATATTTTCCGGCAATACCGGAACCCTAAACTTTAGCATTGATAATGGCTCATCACCACAATATTCATAATATACAGAGTTTTCTTTGGGCTCTGAAACAGATTCCCAGATTTGTACTCTATTTATATTTTTCTTTTTAAATAATTCAAAAAAAACAAAAAAAGAATCTATGAGAAGTGTTTCCGGCTCTTCAGCACATACAATAGTTTCCAAGAAATTGGTATATGATTGCTCCATATTTATTACACTCAGAACTGGTTACATAATTATTACATCTATTAATATATAAAGATCATTTACATAAACTATGACAATATTTTAGAGACAGCTTTACTTTCTTTTATATACCATCTCCAAGGATAATCAGCAGCTTTTGATATTCCAATCCTATTAGTCTGAATAATTGAGAATTGCTTATCCTTATAATAATTATTGTCTACAACAATTAAAGAACTGTCTTTATTACAACAATCTATTTTATTATGCTCCTTTGTCACTTTTAAATAATTACATAGCTTTCCCGGTCCACTAGCTACACGTATATCATCTTCATCACAAACTTCTAAAGCACGTATCAATACAGCACCTGGAATATCTGCCTTTTCTGTTACAAAATTAAGGCAATAATACATACCATAAATAAAATATACATAACTAAACCCTCCCCGACCAAACATTACTTCATTTCTTGGTGTTTTTCCACGAGCTGCATGACATGCTGGATCATCATGTGTATATGCTTCAACCTCAACAATTATTCCTAATTTATATTTTTTTTTACTCTGTTTTAATATAATTTCTTTACCAAGAAGTTCTGGAGCAACCTCAAGAGTTGGTCTTTCAAAAAATGCTCGTTTTAAAACTTTAACCATTGTAAGACTAAGATATTATGATACTTTTTACTATATAGTCACTAATTTTAAGATGTCTTATTATTTGATACAATACTTTCATTATGATTACAAAAGAACAAGTAGAACATGTAGCAAAACTAGCAAGGTTAAATTTAACTGAAGAAGAAAAAGAGTTATACACAAATCAACTCTCTAAAATATTAGATTATATTGATCAGCTAAATGAAGTAAATACTACCGGTATAGAACCCATGACTCAACCAATTCCTACAGTAAATGTTATGAGAGAAGATGTTACAAAGAAACAATTTGAAAGAGAAGATATGTTGAAGAATGCTCCACATGAAGAATATGGTTTTTTTAGGGTACCCAAAATAGGGGAATAATTATAAGGTTATGACTAAGTATATTTTTGTTACTGGTGGTGTTGTAAGTAGTCTTGGAAAAGGCATCCTAGCTGCTTCCCTTGGGTGTCTTTTAAGAGCCAGGAAATTTTCAGTCACTATTCAAAAAATGGACCCTTATTTAAATGTTGATCCTGGAACAATGTCACCATATCAACACGGGGAAGTTTTTGTTACTGATGATGGGGCAGAAACCGACCTTGATCTTGGACATTATGAAAGATTTATAGACACGGATCTCAGCCAAATAAACAATATTACTGCCGGAAGCATATATCAATCCGTAATTAACAGAGAAAGAGCCGGTGACTATCTTGGTGGAACAGTTCAAATGGTTCCACACGTTTCCAATGAAATCAAAGAAAGAATTAGAAGAGCAGCCACCACTTCCAGTGCAGATATCGTTATAGTAGAAGTTGGTGGAACAGTTGGTGATATTGAAGGGTTAATATTCCTGGAATCGATACGACAATTCAGGAACGATGTAGGACGTGAAAATGTAGCTTATGTTCATGTCACACTACTTCCTAATTTAAAAGCAACAAGCGAAATCAAAACAAAACCTACTCAACACAGTGTAGAAATTTTAAGAGGAAAAGGTATTCAACCAGATATTTTAGTCTGTAGAACTGAAAAAGTAATTCCAAAAGCTATCAAAGAAAAACTATCTCTCTATACTGACGTTGCTTTCGAATCAGTAATTGAATGCAAAGATCAAAAATCTATTTATGAAGTACCTGTAGCTCTGGAAAAAGAAGGGCTTGCTGAAAGAATCTTAGACAAACTTTGCCTGGTTAGTGATCCTCCTGACTTAACCAGCTGGCAAGAGCTAGCAAACAAGCTTAAAAAACCTACTGGTGTTGGTGGTAAAACTATTGTGAAAATTGCTGTTGTAGGAAAATACATTAAACTCTCTGACTCCTATATTAGTGTGGTGGAATCTATTAATCATGCTGGTGCACATGTAGGAGTTGATGTAGAAATAAAATGGATACTATCTGATGATTTAGAATCAAACACTAATCTTGAAGAGGTTTTCTCTGGAGTAGATGGTATTGTTGTTCCAGGAGGATTTGGCGATCGTGGTATTGAAGGAAAAATCAATGCTATTAAACATGCAAGAGAAAACAAAATTCCATATCTTGGTCTATGCCTTGGGATGCAATGTGCTGTAATTGAATTTGCAAGAAATGTCTGTGGATTAATCGGAGCAAACAGTACAGAGTTTGCCCCCGATACCTTACATCCAGTTATTGATTTAATGCCAGATCAAGAAAATATAACTCAAAAAGGTGGCACAATGCGGCTTGGCAAATATCCATGTGTACTACTCCCCGGGACAAAATCAAGAACTGTTTATCAAGAAGAAATCATATATGAACGTCACAGACACAGGTATGAGCTAAACAACTTTTACCGTGAAAGATTTTCTTTAAGTGGTATGGTTTTTTCAGGAAGTTCACCAGATAATAACTTAGTAGAACTCATAGAGTTAAAGAATCACCCTTGGTTTCTAGCAAGCCAATTTCATCCAGAGTTCAAATCAAGGCCATCAAAACCACATCCTTTATTTTTAGGTTTTATGAAGACCATTTTAGGAATCCCACTGGAAGTTAGCAATGAACAATCCACTATAAATGAAAATAGTATTTCTAACAGTTAGTTTTAAATTTGCAAATCATGAAAAACTATAAATATCTTGACTTAGCTACGGTTACTTTTGTTGTTACTTTGATTTTATCTAACTTTGCTGGAAACAGTAAAATTGCTCAGATTGAAGGTATTTCATTTACTGCGGGTGTAATTCTTTTTCCTCTTTCATATTTAATCGGGGATATTTTAACTGAAGTATATGGCTATTCAAAATCCCGAAGAGTTATCTGGATTGGGTTTGTTGCATTATTGGTTTCAGTATTTTTTGTACAAATCATGATAGCGCTTCCACCTGCTCATGGATGGCCAAACCAAAAAGCATATGAATTAATTTTCAGCAATAGTTATAGAGCTGCAATTTCATCAATCTTTGCTTTTTGGATAGGAGAGTTTGTTAATTCATTTGTACTTGCAAAGATGAAAATTTGGACAAAAGGGAAGCTTCTATGGACACGAACTATTGGCTCTACAATAGTAGGACAGCTTGTAGATAGTATGATTTTTTACCCACTTGCTTTTGCTGGTCTTAGTGCTTTTCCATGGCATCTGATTTATTCTGTAATGATTACAAATTTTATATTAAAAGTATTATGGGAGGTGCTTGCCACACCTTTTACTTATTGGGTTATAGCTTTTCTCAAAGACAAAGAGCATGAAGATTATTTTGATTATAAAACAGACTTTAATCCTTTTGTAATTGCAGACAAATAAAAACATGTATGCTGAGAGCAAGCTGATTACATAGCTCCTTTAGTAGATCGTGAGCCTTGTATCCTTAAATCAAATTGTTTTGCATGATCAAATGCTATAGCAAATGCTTTAAAGCCAGCCTCTATTATATGGTGAGAGTTAATACCTGATATCTGTCGTAAGTGTAATGTAAATGGTGCATTAAATGCAAATGCTTTCCAAAACTCAAGATTTAATTCAAGCTCAAAGTTGTTTATTTTTTCCTTATTAAACTTTAAGTCATAATAAATAAATGGTCTGGTACAAAGATCTAAGACACTTTCTACACAGGCTTCATCTAATGGAACCTTTGAATTAGCATAACGAACTATTCCAATTCTTTCTCCTAAAGCTTCTTTAAAAGCTAAGCCTAAAACTATTCCTACATCTTCTACCGTATGATGTGAGTCTATTTCTAAATCTCCACTTGCACTTAAATCCAAATCAATAAAACTATGTCTCTTTAATTGATTTAACATATGATCAAAAAAAGGTATTCCTGTAACAATTATCCCTTGTCCTGTTCCATCCAGGTTTAAACTACAAGTAATGCTTGTCTCATTAGTTCTACGCTCTATTTTTGATTTTCTCTCTTGCTTTGTAATTTTTTCTTGGTTTGACATTTTATTTTCCTCTTAATTGGATTACTATATTTATATTCCACGTTTTTGGTGGATATAAAGAATTTTATAAAAATGTAATGTTTAGGTGGTAAAAATGCAAGATAAGAGTTTTTTAATGATCCCTGGCCCTACACCTGTCCCTGAAAGTGTATTAGTAGAGTTAGCAAGACATCCGATTGGACATAGATCTAAAGAGTTTTCAGACATCTTTATGTCTTGTATTGAAGATTTAAAATGGCTTGGGAAGACTAAAAACTCAGATGTGTTTATTTATACTGCCAGTGGAACAGGTGCAATGGAAGCTGCAATAGCTAATTCTTTATCACCAGGTGATAAAGTCTTGTCTTTAGTTATTGGTGTTTTTGGAAAAAGATTTAGTCAAATTGCTCAGACTTTTGGTGCAAATGTTGAAATAATTTCAGCAGAGCCTGGTAAAGTTATAGCTCCAAATACTCTAGAACAGCGATTAGCTGAAGATAAAAACAAAGAAATAAAGATTGTTACGGTTACTCATAGTGAAACATCTACAGGGGCTGCAAATGATTTAGAAAAAATGGGGAAGATTGTAAAAGCACATGGGGCACTCTTAATAGTAGATGCTGTAACAAGTTTAGGGTGCATGAATCTTGAAATTGATAATTGGGGGTTAGATATTGTTATTTCTGGTTCTCAAAAAGGGTTTATGATACCTCCAGGATTAAGCTTTATATATGTAAGCCAAAAAGCATGGGATTTTTATAAAAGATCAAAATGTCCTAAGTTTTATTGGGATTTTGGAAAACAGAAAAAATCTTTAGATGAGCAAACTACCCCTTTTACACCCAATGTATCTTTTATTTGTTCATTAAAAAAAGCATTTGAAATGATGAAGAATGAAGGATTAGAAAATCTTATTAAAAGACATGACCGATTGAAAAACAGGCTTAGAGCGGGACTAAAAGAGCTTGGTTTAAATCTTTTAACAGAAGATAAAGATGCAAGTGCAGCAATAACTGCAATTTATCCCCCAGAAGGAGTCTCTGTACCTGATATAAGAGCTGCTTATAAAAAAGATTGGGATATAACTGTCGCCAATGGGCAAGATACCTTAAAAGATAAAATCTTTAGGGTTGGGCACCTTGGCTTTGTTAGTGATAGAGATATTGAAATGACATTAACTGTAACGGAAAAAGTAATTAAAAAATTATCAGCCAACAATCTTCAGTTAACTGCTGGAAAAAAATAGTTCTTTTTATTTCTTATTTTTTTAATTAATTCTCGGATCAATTTTTCTATATAGTCCATCAACAATTACATTTAAAGTTGTAAGAATAAATGAAAATATAATAGCTGTACCACTTATTAAAAAGTAATCCCTGTTAGTAAACGCTGTTATAAAATATCTACCCATTCCTGGTATTGCAAAGATATACTCAACAACAAATGAACCTGTAATTAAAATAGCAATTATCGGACCTAAAATAGTAACTACGGAAACTAAGCAATTTTTAAAAGCATGTTTATAGATTATTTTATTAAACGAAAGTCCTTTTACAAGAGCAGTTCGAATATAGTCCTCACCAAATTGTTCAAGCATCTGAGAACGAATTATTCTAGCTATATATGCCATTGGTAAAAAAGAAAGTGTAATTGCTGGCAAAATCATATGGTAAGGGCTTTCCCACAAAGCAACAGGTAATATTTTCAACTTTAATCCAAATATATTTATCAATAACGTCCCTATTAAAAAAGTTGGTATTGAAACACCACAAGTAATTAGAATTACCAAAACATTTCCTAGATATCCTATTTTATTTTTTATTTTTGTATGACTTAACACCGCTGATAAAATTCCAGCAAAAAGCCCAAGCGGAACAGATATTAATAAGGCTAAACATCCTAAAGTAAGGGACACTGGCAATGCTGAAAATAAAATTTCATTTACTGAACGATTCACATATTTTAAAGAGGGTCCAAGATCACCTTTTAATAACCCAATAAAGTAAAAAATATATTGTTTGTAAATTGGTTCATTTAAGTGATACTTTGCTTCAAGATTAAAAAGAATTTCCTTTGGTAATGCTTTGTTTTGGCTAAATGGACTACCTGGAACCAGGTGCATTAAACAAAAAGTTATAGATGCAACAATAAAAGTTGTAAAAAGAATCTTAAATATACCGAACAATAAAGCTTTCATTAACTATAAGTCTACAATAAGTTTTCTACTACCGCCGTTTTTTTCGTGGTGCTCCCAAAACCGGCTTTCCATAGTGCTTCCAATCTGCTATTTATAACACCCCACAGATTTTACCGAATAAATCGGATAAAATCTTATCTTATAAGTTATTTGCTTAGAAATATTACGCTGACTAGGTAGTAACAATAGATTTATCTTATGCACTCATTCCAATAATATACTTTTGCCAATGCGGGAAATATGAAACCGCTAACCTGGTTACTTCAAAATATAAATGCCCATGCGGAACCCTTGGGTGTTTTAAAAGATGCATGCTTGCCTCTTTTGGAGTATGATTACCTTTTTTTACATTGCATTTTTGACAACAAGCCACAACGTTATCCCAGGTATTTGTACCACCTCGACTTGTAGGAATTACATGATCAATCGTTAAATCTGGAGTTTTATGTCCACAATACTGACAAGAATAATGATCTCTATACATTAAATTTCTTCTTGTTAGTGGTATTTCTTTGTATGGTGCTTTTATATATCTTCTTAAACGAATAACTGTTGGAACCTCAAGATCTTTATATATAACTTTTCCATTGTGTTCAATTTGTTCTGCTTTACCTTTAAAAATCAAGACCACAGCTCTTCGCCAACTACAAACATTTAAAGGTTCATAGGATGCATTTAAAACAAGAACTTTACTTTTGGATTCACTCATTATTTTTATTACCCTATATGACTGCTTTTAATAATAAAAGTTGTCTATTTAAATCATATTGTTAAAGGGTTAAAAACACCTTATTTAAGGCAAAAGGGGCTTTTATACAAATTTACCCATTTATAATTTTAATTTCACCTTTTCTTAAATATATTATAGGCTTTAATCAAGCTATAATAAAAACTGTTAAAAAACACTTTAAAAACATGAATTCTACACATTTATTGAAGAGTGATAATGAAAAGCTTTGTGACAAACCAAAAGAAGCCTGTGGGGTATTTGGCATAGTAGCTCCTACAGAAGACGTAGCAAGGCTTACCTTTTTTGGGTTATATGCCCTGCAACACCGTGGCCAAGAGAGTTGTGGAATAGCTACTTTTGATGGTTTAAATGTAGCAATTCACAAAAATCTTGGGCTTGTAAGCCAGGTATTTGATGAAAATATTCTTGCTAAATTAAAAGGAGATATTGCTATAGGGCATACAAGGTATTCAACAACAGGTTCTACAAACGTAGTAAATGCTCAGCCAATCTTAGTTAATTATAAAGATACAAAAATAGTACTTGCGCATAATGGAAACCTGGTTAACACGACAGATTTAAGAGATTTTTTAATAAAACAAGGTTTTAGTTTTGAGTCAACAACAGATAGTGAAGTAATGGCAAAATTAATAGTTTATGAATTAGGACAAGGAAAAGATTTAAAAAATGCAATTCAAGCAGCCTTCATGCAATGTCAAGGAGCATTCTCAGTATTAGTTGCTACAAAAGATTATTTAATTGCTGTTAGAGATTCACATGGTGTAAGACCTCTTTGCCTTGGTATTACCTCAAAAGGACAATATGTAATTGCTTCTGAAAGTTGTGCATTAGATATTATTGGTGCAAATTTTGTGAGAGACATTTCACCTGGTGAAATATTATTTATTAACAAACAACAAAAACTTGATCTTGGACTATCTCTTTCTGAAGCTAAACCTCATCATTGTATATTTGAATTGATTTATTTTTCACGACCTGATAGTACTTTTAAAGGACTAAGTATTTATCATTTCAGGAAAGAATTGGGCCGCCAGCTAGCAAGAGAAACTCCAATCGATGCAGACTACGTAATATCTGTACCTGACTCTGGAACCCCAGCAGCAATAGGATATGCAGAAGAATCTAAATTACCATTTGGTGAAGCTTTGATAAAAAACAGATACATTGGTAGAACCTTTATACAACCATCACAAACATTAAGAGAATTAGGTATAAGATTAAAACTAAATCCTTTGAGAGATGTTATTGCCGGAAAAAGAATTGTAGTTATCGATGATTCAATTGTTCGTGGTAACACATCCAGAAAAATTGTAAAACTAATAAAAGAATCTGGAGCCAAAGAAATACACATGCGCATTAGCTCACCACCAGTACAATGGCCTTGTTTTTATGGAATAGATATTGATTCCAGAGAACAATTAATTGCTGCAAATAGTAAATCTTTAGAAGACATTACTAAATTTGTAGGGGCAGATACATTAAAATATATTAGTCATGAGGGAATGATAAAAGCTACTGAGTTACATCGCGACCTTTTTTGTACAGCTTGTTTTAGTGGCGAATACCCAATTGCAATACCAAATGAACTAGAAGGTGCAAAACTTCGATATGAAAGGACAAGACAAGAAGTATAAAATCTTGTTATTAAATTATTTATATGAGCCAACTAAGCAATGAGAATGTAAAAGATATAAAACAATACAGAACAGTTCGCTCCATTGAAAGTATTAAATTTAGAAAAGATAAAAAAGTAGACCGTATACATATAGTCTTAGATCTTTATGAATGTACTGATAAATCAATAGCTAAAGCTGATTTATTAGAACAAAAGATAAAAAAAATTCTTACCCAATTTCAATTAGAACCAAAAGTTGAAACCTTCTACCAATTTCAGCCTTTTGGAGTCACTGCCATCGTTTGTGCTGAAGGTGCTCATCTTACTATTCATACATGGCCAGAATACAACTCAGCTGCAATAGATCTCTATTATTTTAATTCCAGAAAAACAGCTATGCAAATCTGCGATCAGATTAAAACAGCTTTTAAAGCTGCTGAATATGAAATGAAAGTTAGAAGACGATAGAAGAATTTCTTACAGAACTAAAAGGGGGAACAGTGTCCCCATTGATCCAATGGCTTATGTTTCTTTACCCCTGCTTCATTTGCTTTATTTCTATTATCATATTTTGTTCCATCACATCCACAGATAGGACTGCTTTGCAAGACCTCCTCATGAACAGTTTTCTCAATACACCGATCTCCTGCTTCATTTAAAACATATACTCCATCATATGAAAGAGTTAAAGATCTAGCTCCTATATAAATTTCACCATCGTACACTACCGTAGAATTTATTTTATCGATGCGGTCTAATGTATATTGCTTCTGCAGCGAAGTCTCATTATAGACCTTAATAGTCGCATAATTAAATGCAAATAGTTTGTTATTATAGACAACTAATGAGCCTATCTGATCAGAAGAAATTGGATTTAAATTCGTTCCATCAAATGAACGTAATCCGCTTGTTCCTCCTATATATAATTTTCCACCATATTCAGATAAGTAGATAGGATTATCAAACCTAGAACCTGTAAATGTTTTAACTAAACTCCAGATTCTTCTTCCCGTATCATAAGAATAAAGCTCTATGGATCTAGTTCCAACATCAACATTAGGATCAACATTAACATCAACCAAAGCAGCACAATATAATATGCCTTTATAAACTCCTAATCCTTTTACAGAGCGAGATGAAGGTATATTGGTTGTAATAACACTACGATTATGATTAGGAGTATATTCAATGATTACATTACCTGCAGCAATATAAAGTTTTTCATTATAAGATAAAAGTGCATCAATAGGATTATTATTAAGATTATAAAAACCAATGTCATTTTGTACCCAAGTTATGCCATCAGGCGACTGATTTAGTGTAGCCCCAGTACCAACATATATTTCATTTCTATAACTGGCAACACCACCATTACCACCATAGCCACCACCACCAAAACCTGTACCCATAAGCTCAGTCCAGGTCGAACCATCCAGTCTATAACTACCATTAGCAGCATAGAGATTACCATTATTAACAACGAGATTTTCCACATAGTGAAGGTTAGAATTTAATCTCAATGCTGGAAACCATTCATACCCACTTGGGCATTTGCATTGGGTTTCTCCAATTATTGATCCACTACTGCTACTAGACGATGATGATGAACTAGATGAGCTGCTGGAAGAAGTACTACCACATGCTCCCTTTGTATAACTCTTTATTCCTCTTTCCTCTGCAAAACATACACCTGTATATGTCATCCCATCGCAACCACATACAGAAGTGGAGCCTACAGGTGAACCACATCGACAGTAAATAGGATCAGTATCTGCTGAGCATCCTAGTTCTACCAACAAACTTTTCTCTTCTATACAAGTACTTGTTGAATTTTTATTTAAAGTAAAAACTCCTCGATTGTTTGAAACATAGAGTTCATCGGCAAAAACAGCTAGAGAATTAGATTGAAAAGAAGTATTAATACTAGAAGTATATTGTCGCCACGAAACCCCATCATAGATATTAATATAATTTCCTAATGCATAAAGTTTGTCATTGTAAATAGCCCATGAAGTTATTCTAGAATCATCAAATCCATTTACTGGGGTTAAATTAGTGCCGTCAAATGAATTTATTCCTTTATCAGTTGATATATATAGAAGCCCTTTATACGCTAATAAGCCTTCTATGCTTGTATTTGGAATTGTTCTAACAAAGTTCCATTTCTTTAAGTAAACTCCGGCAGTTGGATCTAATGAATAAAGTTCGCCACCAAGGATGGTTATACCATTACCTACAGGATGTTCTTCAGTACTAAAATATAGTTTACCATTATAGACTTCAAATGCACTTATCCAAACATCTGCTGGCAACTGCGTGTCAAAGAATATACGACCGTCTTGATCAACAGTTCCATCATAAACAAGGATTCTAGCACCAAAGATTGAGTTTGCTATAACATATAATTGCCCATTAAATACTTTTAGAAAATCTACACTATCTCCAACGCTTCTGCCTGAACTACCTTGTGTTAGGTGAGTCCAGCTATTTCCATTATCTCCTGAACTGTACACTTCACCATCACCAGTACCAATATAGAGTTTGTTATTGTAGCTAGCTATAGACTTAACATTTTGAATAGTAGAAGAAAGTACAGTCCAGCTTGTACCATCAAGTCTATAAATGTGATATAAAGGAGCACCATTTTCATAACCACTAAGGCCAATACCAAAAAGATTATTATTGTGACTGGTAAAATGACTAATTTCAAGTGTTGTTGTTGATTTCTTTTGCCAAGGGATTAGCCATCGATAACCACTTTGACATTTACAAATAGTTTCTGCACCCGAACTTGAGGCAGAGAAACATGCAAGAGGACAATTTGTTCCAGGACATGTGGTAGGCTTACATATTTGTCCTGATGTACAACATTGTGTTCCACATGGATTTGTACAAGAATTGTTTACACAAGAACCAGTATTTTGACAGGCTGCCGAGCAAGGAGGCACGTACCTGGTGCATAGTGGGCAGTTATTGCAGATTTGTCCGGAAGTACAATCAGAATCGCTGTGACAACCAGAGCCGGAAGAAGAGCTAGAACTCATTCCTGATGAGCCAGATGAAGAGCTTGAAGACAATATATTTCCTGAGCTTGATGAAGAATTACTAAAACCTGATGATGCCCCTCCCGAAGAAGAGGAGCTTGATGATGAGCTACTCATTCCACCACTACTTGAAGAAGACAAGCAAGCACCATCTATGCATGATGAACATTGAACTGTGTTTCCACCCAATGTCCAACTTCCTTGAGGGTGAACACAGTTATATTCACTTAAGTAACAATTTTGTCCAGAACATTGAGTGACAGTTGTTGGGCTTGTTGGTACATTGATTCTACATTCATCAGTAAATGTTCCACCATCTACTGTTACAGAACCTTTTACTCCATAGTTTTCTCCACCATCAGTATCACTGCAACTACCTATAATACCTGACGAGCTGGAAGAAGAACTACTCATTCCACCACTACTTGATGAAGAACCACTTAAACCTGATGATGAACCACCTGAAGAAGAAGAGCTTGATGACGAGCTACTCATTCCACCACTACTTGAGGAGGATGCAAATCCACTACTTGAGCTGCCATTGAATCCACTACTATTTGTAGTACAACAATGAGTAATTTCCAAAATGTCATTATTTTGTCCATCACCATCTGCAATTGCACCAATTACATAGCCTTTTTTAATTCCACTATTCCATAGCACACTGACATCAGAGAATCCGCCATAATTTATGGAAGAGGGTTGACCAAATGAGTAGTTAGCAGGATCATAACTAGTTAAAAAGCCTTTAGTTGCTGTGTTTGCAGGATCGTTGGTAAGAATATATATTTTATTGTCACAGTTTGAGAAAAATGCAGATTTATCCGTAGAGAGTCCTTGTGTTTGAGATGGAACACTTGAATTCCTAATAATTGAAGTATAGTTTGTAGGATTAAATTCAATGACTTGAGAACCTGCGACCTGAGAACCTGTAAAGATAAAGAATGACATTGTGACTGGATTCCAAACAGCTGAACCAAAATAAAAACTTGCAGGTAGACTATTTGGTATTGTAGTAAGTTGTTTTGAAACAGGATCAAATACAATAACTTGATTTGAAGCACCGAGGGAAAGATTGATGCCACCAAATAAGAATATTTTATTTTGAGTCGGCTCATAACCAGCTGCAGGACCAATTAAGCCTTGTTCTAAAGTAGGTGTAGAAAGCTTGACTCCAACTCCTATAGAAGGATCAAATTCTACAATATCAAAGTTTGATGTCATTCCACCAAAGCTATATATCTTCCCATTTACTGGAGCATAGACTGTAGAAGCATTACTATGTTCAACTGGAAGTAAATTAATAAGTGGGTTTACTGTTTGATCTGATGGGTTGTATATAGATACTGTGGTTGAAGGCCCGGTATTATACTGTCCTCCAATTATATAAACTTTACCAGTATTTTCATCAATTGCCGAATTGAAATTAAGTCTTGGTTGAACTATAGTTGCAGAAGACTTTGCTATTTGTGGAAGAGTTGGGCAAGAAGGATTTCCTGAGCTTGATGAAGATGAGCTGGAAACAGTATTTCCAGAACTGGACGATGAACTACTCATTCCACCACTGCTTGATGATGAGGAGCTTGATATATTAGAACTACAAGTATTTGTTAGAATAACAATCTTATTAGAGGTTGTATTTGTTATATTTACTGCTATGTCTGATTTTTTATCCCCATTAAAATCTCCTACAGTTGCAACAAGTCCTTCATATCCTCTAAAATTACTAGTTCCATCCTGTGCACTATATACTACCTTCCTCTCTCCAAAATTTACAAAAGGTCCTTCTATCTTTCCAAGATGCACAGCCACTTCAATTCGATCATTTATTAAACTAACTATAACCAAGTCTAAGACTCCATCACCTGTTACATCTCCACTTGCAACACTATGGACAAACGGGTTTTGGGAGAATGCTAGAAATACCAGACTTTCATTTATATACTCAAAAGTCCCATCTCCACGTCCTTTCAAGATGTTTACATTTCCATTTGTCGTATAAGCAATGTCTACCTTTCCATCTTTATTAAAGTCTCCACTTGTTATTGCATTTGGTGTACCATTTACTACTGCTATTTTGGTTCCATTACTTACTGTTCCATTTGCATTTCCTAAAAACACTGTTATATTATTTAAATCAATATTGCTATTTACAGCTCCATCTGAATTTATTACTGCAATATCTGGATTTCCATCATTATTAAAGTCTGCGGTTGTGACTGTTCTTGGGTATAAACCTACATTTATACTACTTCCTAAATCAAATCCACCCAGAGCATTTCCCTTTACTATATAAAGATTGTCATTCCCTGCATTCGGAGCTGCTATTGCTGCTATATCCAGTAACCCATCTTTATTTAAATCTCCTGTAGCTAATCCTTGTATGTTAGCTGTTGAATAATTGCTTACATTATATTTGTTTATTGCTCCAAATGTCCCATTACCTATTCCATTTACTACTGATATTACGTTGGTTTCTCCATTTGATGAAAATCCTAAATCGAGACTACCATCCTTATTAAAATCTCCGGTTACTATACCCTTCAATCTCATCGATAGTGAACCTGCATTTGGATTTATATCTATTCCATAGTTATTTCTATTTTCAAAATTTACATTGCTACATATGCTTCCTGAAGAAGAGCTTGATGATGAGCTCATTCCACCTGAGCTTGATGAAGATGAGCTACTTAAACCCGAAGATGAACTTGATGATGATATATTTCCTGAGCTTGATGAAGATGAGCTAGAAGTAGCACTTCCGGAACTGGATGATGAACTACTCATCCCACCAGAGCTAGATGATGAAGAGCTAGATGTATTAGGACTACAAGTATTTGTTAGAATAACAACCTTATCAAAGGTTGTATTTGTTATATTTACTGCTATGTCTGATTTTTTATCCCCATTAAAATCTCCTACAGTTGCAACTAGCCCTTCATATCCTCGAAAATTACTAGTTCCATCCTGTACACTATATACTACCTTCTTCTCTCCAAAATTTACAAAAGGTCCTTCTATC
>JAHFBD010000007.1:20435-21246 GCA_023250175.1 Candidatus Melainabacteria bacterium | reverse complement strand
TAATACTAATACTAATGTTGCTGTAGACAATAGTGGAAATATATTCGGACGAGTGTTAAATGCGGGAAACCGCTTAATCCAGGTTGTAACTGATCCTAGGGCACAAGCTCTTGCAAGGGTTTCAATAAGCAACCCGCGACTTGGGGCTCTGTTATTAAGATTAGGAACATCAGAAAATATAGATATAAATAGTTTACGACAAGAAGACTTAACTTTAATAGTAGATAATCTAGATCTGTTACAGGAAAGTGGTTTTTTAGATGCTATTAGAAATGACATAAACGATCCTAGGTTAGAAGCTTTTTTAAAACTTCGAAACAAAGATAAAGGACTTTCTGATTCGCTTGCACGATTATTTATAAGATCTATTACGACTGAGAACTTTAATATAAACGATATTACGACAGATGAAATGCTATTAATTGGAAATAATCTAGATGTTATAGAAGAAACAGGACTATTGAGTTCTATTAGGAATGACTTACCAAGTGAAGTAAATAAAGTATTGGAATTCCGTGAAAATAATCCGGGTTTATTTAGAACTGCTTTAAAATTAGGGAATACTTTCCCATTCTTAATTGATTTTGCAAAAGATGTAATAAATGAACCAGCACGAGGCTATTTTACAGCAGGGACCACTGTTCTTGGAGCTTGTGGCTTTGGAGTATTGTGTTTTGCTAAACTTGGTTTATTCTGTGCCATCCCAGCTTTTTTACCAGCAGTAGCATTAGGTGGACTTATTGGGTTTGGTGTGGGTGCATTATTATCTTGTAAACCAGTTACTAATTTTCTTAGTGGTGTAGGTAATGCT
>JAHFBD010000007.1:0-20425 GCA_023250175.1 Candidatus Melainabacteria bacterium | reverse complement strand
CGCGAAAAAACCGGCGGTAGGTAGAAATAATTTAATTGTTTTCTACATCAATTGTCGGAGCATTTACTACTTTTTTCTTTCCTAATTTAAATTTCTCAATATTAATTACACCACCAACACTGGATTTTATCTTTCCAAATAGCTCTTCTCCTATTTCGCTGGTACCGCGAATAGTATTAATTGCAGCGCTTTTGGCTATATTGCCAATTCTTGCACTTGTATCATAAGTGCATTGACTTAAATCAACCAGTGTCTTGCCTAATGTATTTGCTGCTTTTACACTTACTTCTTGCGTTCCTTCAATTGTGTTAAGAGTACTAGATTTTAAATTCTTACCTACCTCATTTATAAAACCAAACCCTACTCTAGTTCCTTCAATGGATATATTTTTTGTTTCATCAATTGTTTTTTTTATTGAATCTGTAACTACTCCCCCTAGCTCATTGGAAACTTCTTTAGTTGATCTAATTGCAAAAACAGTAGAGTCTTTAAAGGTGCCTAATACAGACCTAAAAATTGTGCTGCTTCCATCTAGTACACCAACAATAGCTGTTTGTAGTGTTTCACCTGCTTGAATTAAAAATCCAGTTTCTTGTTTCGTACTCATTTCTTTTCTCCCTTTTCTTTAATCTCTTAACCTAGAATAAGTTTTATATTTCTAACATCTATAAGTAGTCTATAATCTTTGTAATTATGCTCTTCCACAATTTTATTGATTGTAAACATTAAAAAAAGCTAAAACAAAGCTAAAACAAAAATTAAACCACTTACTTAACCTAAATTTCTTAACCTCTATATCTTAAAATCGAAATACATAAGTCAACAATATTTTTTAGAAAATTATTTAGAAAGTTAAAAACAAATATGCAAACATTAAAGCTTACTGACCCAGTGCCTACATATAAATTACCAATTGGATTTTCAAGAGTTAATGGCCGAGAACCTACTGTACAAGATGTAGTGAATTGGAGAGAAAGAGAAAAGCCAAATGTAGTTCAAGAAGTCTCTTATCTTACGCTTGGTGGTTTTATAGCTAGTGCAGTTGGTGGATTATTAGCATTTCTTCAAGGAAAAAACAGTAATGGAGGGGCTTTTAGTGGATTCTTAGCTTTGGTTGGTTTAGCTACTACAGGAGTAGGATATTATTTATCCCGAGCAATTTATAATGTATCTGGCAATAAAAAAAATACAGAACCTCTTCCAAACCCAAATACTTCTATACAAAACTTGATTGAAGATCTTAGAAACAAAAATTTTAAAGCTGATCACAGGGTAAAAATCATAAAAGATATTTCTACATTACCAAATAAAAAAGAGGCTAAAGATGCATTAATAGAATGTTTAAATGATGACTCTAAGCAGGTAAGAGAAGCTGCAGTAAATGTGCTTAGTGAGGTAATAGATGCACAAAGCTTAGCTAAACTGATAAAACCATTACGTGAAAATCTGGCGTCTAGTGGTGATGAGCATGTAGAAAAAAAGAAAGATGTTATTAAGCTATTAACTAAATGCTTAAAAGATATAAAAGAAGATGAAGCACAAAAGGTTAGGCTGGAAGCTATCGATGCATTAGTTCAACTAAAAGAAACCAGTACATTAAAACTGTTTTTTGAGTTATTACAAAACCCTAATGAAAATAAAGAAGTAAAAACCAAGTTATTTCATGCAATTGGTGAATTAGCAGATAAAGATACAAAAATCGGACACAAATCAATAAAGACAGTCTTGAAAGAGCTAGAAGAAAATGAAAAAGATGATGACATTAGCAAGCTAATAAATGATTTAATTAAAAAATTGAAGTAAAAACCACATTAAAGTATAATATTACAACTTTTACATGCTCAATATAAGAAAACTTTTTGGATTTTTTAATTGGTCTACTACAGCTAGTAGTAAAGAAAAACCAAATTTTAAGCAAACCCTCTACCCGAAAGAATTGTTGGATGAACTTAATGAAATAGTTACATGTGCTGGTATTGAACAAAAAGAAAGAAGAGATTCTTTTATTCAAGACTCATTAATGTATTACAGTGAATCTGAGTTAGTAAATGCTTTAAGTGAGATTTATAGAGATGTAAAAGTAAATAATAGTATAAAAGATCAAACAGCTTTTAGTATTCAAGCATTAATTGCTAGTAGAACTAATATGGATCTTCATGGCTTTATTAGTGATGAAGTTTACGATCCAGTTGCACGGAAATGGGCAATAAATGAACTTATTGAAAGAAATGATATAAGCGCAAATCTTACATTTATATATCGTGTAATTGTAGATAGTGATGATCCTGAAGTTAGAAAATTAGCAGCGTTTGGTCTAGGTGTTATTGGTGGCAAAGCTGCTCTTGAAGTTCTAGAAAAAGTTCAGCGCACTGATCCTATATATAATGAAGCACAAAAAGCAAAGAATACAATACTTACAAGATTTAAATTAGCGGGCTAGTTTTCCCCACGTATTTGTAGCTATTGAAGCCTCTTTCATCATAAGAATAAAATTTGCTTCTGACCACAACAAAGGAGAGTTTTCATTTGGTCTCCATTTGTTTTGTCTTGAATCAAACCAATAAGCCTCTGGTAGTACAAGTGGAGCGACTGTAATCTTTTCCTCTTTGATTCCATTTGATGATTCATATCGTTTTATGTAACTATCTTCTTCTTTTGTGACTTGTGCTAATACTCGTCTTAAATGTAACTCAGCTAAAGATAAAATATCTTCATCAATAATTCCAGAGCTATAGTATTTGTCATTAAACTTTTTATAGTAAAAAGTAGCTAATAATGGATCAAAAAGAGTCCACTCTGCTGCTTTATGTCCATGGTGTGATAATTCTGAAAAAATTCCTTTTGACTTTAAGTTATAAGGATAATCCATTCCTACATAGTCGTCACGTTCTCTTCGTGTGAATCCAACGGTTCCTAGGCGGTTTTCATAGAGTGTTGTTAGTATCGCTTGTTCTTGTGCTTCGCTTAAACCAGGATTATAGGGATATAAGAGAAATGTTAATGCTGCATCTGATGGAAAGCCGTTACACTCAATAGCTTCTCTTCCGTCATGTGGAATACGCTCTTCTAAAGCTTTTGTACAATTTTTTATTAAATTGTCTAATTCAAGCTTAAAAGAGTGTTGGTCATAAATATTGATTGAGTTATATCCATTCTCAGTAAAATACTTTTTTGCTTCTTTAGCTGCACTAAGACATATTCCAATACTCGAAGCTCTCTTGTATGCATAAATATCTTCCCATGGTCCTACGTCGAAATTATTCCAACACTCGATTCTGTTTAATGTTTTTAGTGCTACAGAAAATATTGAATCAATGCTGTTTTCATTGTTTACGCTTCTTGTTAACCATGTATCTAACTCATTTAAGAATTGTGGATTATGCTTTGGATTGTTTGTATCGGCAAGCGAATTTGCAAGATAAAAGGTTACAAAAAGCCAGGCTCCTAAAGCATCAAGCTGATTATGTCCCCAGCCCTGCTCTGACCTAACCATTAAACCTTCGTGATTTATAGCTGCTCTAATATGAGGATGACTATTTGTATCTAATCTATATCTTTCTCTGGGCTCACTTTGGTGTTTAGCAAGATGAAAGGAGACGAGCTGACTTCTTTGAGAACTCTCATTATTAAATCTACCAAGTGAATATAATACTTTTGCTGCTTCATCGATACAATCGGCTTCAATCATTGCAAAGGCTTTATTTGCCATGTCTCTGGTCCATGCAAAGCGTGAATAACTGCTGTTTGGATTTGTAGATGCAGGGATGGTTCCAGTAGGGTATAAACTTAACTCAAAACTAATGGAATCAATAATTCTATTCAGCTCATTCTGTGCAAAATGACTACCTAGTGGTTTTAATATTAATGATTGAAAAGGATGATTCTTTATAAAATGCTGAAACTCAGTTTGTGCACTTTTTTGGAGTAGATGGTGGAAAGATTTATAAGTAGGAGTTGTATAAAGCAGATGTCTAAATGTTGATCGAGTAGGGTGCTCAGCAGTCTCTATTCTGCTAGGAGTAGATAGAGTACGTTGTATTTTTTTTCCGACAGGTATTATCGGGGCAACCATAAGCACCTTTGCTTTAGCTTCCCTTAAAGGGTTTTAATTTATGTAACCAAGGCTTATATTATAAAGCACTAGTTTCATTTTTTTTAAATCAATTTTATAAAAGATGTTTTTTGTTATGTTATTCAAAATAAATAACGATGTGTAATAGCAAACTATGTTTTAGCAAGTATTTTTGTTTCTTTTACTAACCACTTTAAATATTTCTCTGAACCAATCTCTATAGGCAGTCCAATAACTTCAGGTACTGTATAACTATGGAGTGATTTAATTTTGTCTTTTAATAACTCAAAATTACCTTTTACTGTTTTTATAATACAAAGAGCTTCTGTATCTCGACAAATCTCTCCTTGCCATCTATAAACAGAACGAACTTTATTTATGATATTGACACACGCTGCTAAACCATCCTTAACTAATTCACCAGCTATTTTTTCAGCTTCAGAAACATCTTTTGTCGTCATTAAAATAACTATTGGATCTTTATCACTATCTACCATTTTTGCCTCACATTTAAAAATAATAACATGAATTATCTCAATCAATACTGTTATCAATCTGGTCTAAAATATTTCGGACTTCACGGATATCTAAGTTCTGCCCAATAACATCCTCTAAAAGACTAAGCACCTGGTTTTTATGTGGTTTATAAAGCGGACTTACAACAGTACTATAAATTTTTGCTAATAACTCTAAATCATTGGTGGAAAGATATTTTGAATCTGGACCCGGTGAGTTTCCTAATAATTCCCAGCTACTTAAGTCAGCAAGGTTTTCAACAACGATATCAGGCTTACCTTTAAAACGATTAACTATAGCGCTAATGCATATTTCGTTTTGCTCAGTGATTTTCATTTTTTTATATGCCACCAAACAAGTTGGTGGCTGTCTTAAAAGTGATATCGGATTACTTATCTTTCATTTACTATATCACCAGTTTGAACTTTTGCATCGGATACTAAAATTCTTACATCCCCTTCAGGAAAATATTGTTTGCTAGCTTTTACGTATTCTGTCGCTGGTATTATTTGATTTTTATTGTAGACATAAATGTCGACGGCATGTCCTTCTTGTAAAAACTCATCTAAATATGTAATTGGTTTAAAACGAGTTTTAGCACCACATTGTAATGGTGGTGGGGAAGTTACCTCTTGTGGCTCTTTTCTTGGTGCTGCAATTTTTCTTCCTTCTTCGTCTACATATTGTTGTTTTTGATTGGGTGGTAATTTGGGTCCATACGATGAGCTAAATACTTGTGGCTTATATGGTGGAATAGGTGCTCCTGACATAATATACTCCTTAATTTTTAAAACAATCTCTATAAATATTAAGCCAAATTAAGCCCTTAACAATCAAGATTATGAGATTAAATCTTTCTAATGTAAAAATTAAATAATTATTAATGGAGAAAAATAATTTGAAATTTAAAGCTTGGTATTTTATTTATACGGTTATTATCTATTTTTTCTTTATAATTCCTTCTTGCTTTGCTCTTGAGCCTCTGCAGAATGAGCTTCAAGTAAGCTCAGATAAAAAACCGCTCTTTAAAAATATCCATGGTTATTTTGATCTAAATGGCTATTATGATACAAGAAGTTTTGATATTATTACTAATAATACTCTTATAAACTTGCCTTATGGACTGCACTATTATTCATTTACAAACTTATTAGGTCCATTTAATTCAGCAGATAGTTTTACATTAAACAAATATTATACAGAACAAAATATTCGATGGGCTTTGTACAAAAATATTCCAGTTGAGCTTAATGTTCAGTGGAACAGTGGGTCTAACCTCACGGATAAAATGAGATTTGGACCAAGAATTCGTGTGAATGATTTGCCATGGATAGGAAAGATTTTAAAAAAACTAAATCTTATATATGCAATTACTCCCTTTCCTTTACAAGTTGATCATTCAAAAGGTTATGATGCTCAAATAGAACAATTTTATAAAATGCAGGTTTTACCAAGATACTTTAAAGATAGGGTTTATATATCGGGTTTTGCAGATATAAATTTTTTATATGGTTCTGATAACCGTACAAGACATCATCCATCGGTAACAGAAACTCAATTAGGTATTAGATTAATAAATCAAGTCTATGCTGTTGTTGAATATAGATATAATGGATTTTTACCTACAAATAAGCGTAATGGACTTGGGCTAGGATTAGAGTATTTATTCAAGTTTTAAAAAGCTGGGTGTAAAAACTTTATAATAATAAAAAATGAACATTAATAAGATTTCCAATAAACTCATAGCACAAATTAATTCTGTTTCAATTGTGCAACAACAATTGGGATTTGATGAGAAGCCGCTTGAACAAAACAAAGATTTCATGACAAAACTTTTTACCTCACAAATAGAAAATGCTTTTATGTGGTTTGATAAATTAGATTGTACTGTTTCATTTGCCAGGCAATTGGAACCAGATATGAGCTTAGAAAATTTTTTAAATGGATTAGGTCAAAATAGTTTTATCAAGCTCCAAATAGGTACCCCAATTCCAGATGTAATAAAATTTTGTGCTTTTTATACTTCCTTTTCTAATCCAAACATAGAACACTTTGCTTGGTTTGAATGTCCATTGACGCAAAAAACTTTTAATATTGTTAATGATTTGTATAAAGCTGCTTATGGGTACGATGTGTTGACTTGATTGTAAATAAAAACATACTTTACTATTCTTGTTATGAGATTAATTAATTATGGTTAACTGAATTATTTTTGTTACAATAAACCGTAATATAAACAACCTTTAAATTTATTATGAGCTCATCTAATCGAATCTCAAAATATTATGGTTTTAGTAGTGTTCCATTTTTAACACGGAATCATTCTGAATTACGTAATCAAATTGGTAGCTATGCAGGGAAACCTGTTGAGATAACTTACATAGATCGTTCTACAAATAAAGAATTTAAAATTAATACTGTAATTGATTCTTATAAAGTTATACCTGTTACTGTAGCGGCAGAAAAAGATTCATATGTTACCAGTGGCTATAGTATTATTCAGCTACACTTAAAAAATCTGGGGAGCTATGTTTTTGTAGATGGAGATGCAGAAGATTTACATTCAAATACAAAAGCAGTTGGCTTAATTAAAACAATAAAGCTATTTAAAAAATCCTAGATTTATTTTTGAATCCCACAAGGATTAACCACAGAAATTTTCTTTGTAGTCGTTCCAGCTGAGTGAGATAAGTTGACATAGCTTCCATAAGGTATGCAGTCAGTTGGGTTTAATAGTTGTCTTGTACGCCGACTTCTTAAATGGTCATTTGTAATTGGTAGAGCACCTGGTACTATTTGAATACTAGTACCATCTTTCCCAAACCTTTTTACTCCAAATTGCTTTCCTTCTATTTTAAAGTCAGTATAGTTTAAATGATTTATTGCAGTAGCTTGTCTAATGTGTGGTGGATATAACTCAGATGTTCCTTTATCAACTTTTAATTTGCCTAGATTTATTGTTGTGGATTGGTCTTCTTGTAAAATTGATAAGTTTAAATTTAATTGATCATTATCTGGTAATAGGCTAATTACAGCAATTCCAAGTTCATTATTTATAAAATCAACCTTTTCTCCATTAAGTGTTACCTTGACATCCCCTGGAATATTTTTAGCTCTAAATGCTATTGCAGCTTTTCCTGGTGATGTAAGTTTTCCTGGATCCAGAAGTGTAAATTCACCGAATCTAGTAGTTGTGATACCTGCAGTATTTATAACGTTTGGATTTTCAATTACTGAGATTATGCTGTCTGTAATATCTAATCCTCTAGCTGTTTCTACTTTGTCAATTTTTATTGTGCTAAATCCTTTAGTAGTACCTGGTGTTAGCATAAATGTTATCGTTGCTTCATTATTTGGAATCATGTCATCCCATACTGCACTTATAGTATTTGTATCTGGGTTACTTGCAGTAATTAACTGATGTACATTTAAGGCTTTAAATTCTGGGGGTTCAGTACTTAATGAAGCTACTTCTGGATTACTAAAAGATAGTTGAATATTGAATGCTGGAGCTAAATTAATAGGGGTACCATAAAGAGTAATCTTAAAAGTATTATTAGATAATCCATCAAGAATTTCTGCATGTGCCTTTAAACAATAAGAAAAGCTAGTATTTAAGAAAACAGTTAAAGCTAATACCATGAAAACAAATCTTCGTTTTAATGATAGAAAGCAGATATTAAATAATTTATATAAGCTAACGGTTCTGGTATTGGTTGTCATATTGTGTCTCCTGTAGGAGTTAAATATAATCTTTTCAAACTCATTTTTTTTAGGATTCATACGATTTTATATTTAGATGATGTATGCAAGTTTTTTGGGAATCCTCCTTACTGTTCTAGGTGATTGTCCCTATGATTTACAGGTTGTCCCCCGCTGATCTCCCTATGTAAACCAGAATAATTTTTATTTACTTATAATTAAATGCCTCACATAAAAACTCTTTAATGGGTATAAGAGAGTTGGTTCAATGTTTATTTTGAAAGATGTTATAGAAGTATGCAACGACTTTTGCAAATTATTTCCTTAATAGGAATAGTGTTTTATACTACTTCTTTTTTTTCTGTAGAAGCACAATCATTAGATAATGTTGATGATAAAACTATTACTCAAAATGATTGTAGGAGTACTTGCTTAGAGGGTGTAGAGCCATTAGATAAGTGTAAAACGGGTACTGTCGTAAAAGATGCTGTAGAAAATGATCTTGGACAATCTTTAGAAGAAAATGATAATTAGTAGAAAACTATTACTTATTGCTTAACACAAAGATATCTTCTTGGACTTTAGTTTTATTATTAGTATTTGTAGTCATTTCAATTGCTTCAGCTAAAGTAATTGGTTTGTTTGGTGTACTGTCTAGGTTTAAGTTAAAACCTTGAGGTGGGATTTTCATTAGTCTTACATTCACAAGCAAGTCCTTTCATTTGATTTTTATATAAGCAGAACTATTTATAACCATATAAATATAAAGTTAAAGTAAAGACCGTATTACTTTCTATACACTAAAGGACTGAAATTAGATTATGGGTTCATTAAATTAATTTAAGCTTCTAAGTAAGTAATTAATAATTTATTAAATTTAAGCCAGAACCTAGGTAATATAGCCTAATATCCTGTTATAATCAACATTACTTGTTGTAGACAATGGAGTCTTGTTACAAAGACAATGTAGTCTTTCTTAAGGAGGACACATGAGTCCCATTGTTCCAGTAATCTTTAAAATACCAAGACGGTATTAATTGATTACAAATAAAAGAAAGAGGGTAAGCAAAGTTGCTTCCCTCTTTTTTATTTCTGTGCTGTAACAAAACATGAAGCAAAATCTTCTTCTTTTTTCTCTAACATTTGACATACGGTAACCATACAGTAATTAACTTAACTTAAATTTAGTTTTTAATTTTTTTCCTTCCTCTTACTTGTTTTTCGTAAAAACCATTAAAGAGTTTGTTATTCAAATGACAAATCATTTTACAATTTTGTTTAAATCAATATTCTTTTATAATCTTTGTAAGTTTTTAATCCACATTCTTACATTAAATTTTCTATTGCCTATGGACAAGTAATTTATCTCTTGTAGAATTAAGTAATCATTAAGGAATAATTAAAGTGTTTGCCTGTCTGAAAAGCACTAGGCAAGGAGGTTTCATGTCTTCAGTTGATGCAGTAAGTCCAGTAAAGCCAAGTAGAGCAGGTTTTATAGCAAAGTTGGCACTAGCAGGGTTAACGGGAGTAGGAGTGGCAGGAGGTGGTGCCGGGGTTGTTTATAACCAGATTACAACTAATCAAGAGCAGGCAAATAAAATTGAAAGACTTTCTGACCAATTAACTGAATATCAAACTGCTTCATCTCAGCATCAATCTACTATAGATGCATTAAATGCTAGGTTACAACAAGGGCAACAAAGCATTCAAAGTATGTTAGCTCAAGTAAATGCTTTAAATCGTGACTTAAGTAGTAGAATTACCCTTGATCAATTAGTCGGTGTAGTAAGTAGAACTACTCCACATACTGTTAGGGTAGAAGGTGCTCGGGGATTAGGTTCCGGTGTAATTATAAGAGATAATAATGGTGGTCGTTATATTTTAACGAACGGACATGTTACGCAAGGAAATGATTTTAGGCGTAATGGGGAACAAGATGGTGTATATCATATAAAAATATATAATGGTAGAGATAGTGTTGCTCCTGTTGAATTTGATGCAGCACCGGTTATGTTAGCTAATGGTCAAAGAGCATTCGCTACCCCAGAAACACACGATCTTGCACTTTTAGCTATTCCCCCAAATGTACAGATACCAGCAAATCTTGGAATTACAATGAGGGATATGACTGTTGATCCAATAAGACCTGGTGAGCCTTTAATTGCAATTGGAAATCCTTTTGGAGAAAGAGATTCTGTATCATTTGGAATAGCAAGCCATGTTGACAGACGAACAGAAGGATTGAATCAAAACATGAGTATTCAAACTGATGCAGCAATTAATCCAGGTAATTCAGGTGGTGCATTAGTAGACATGCAAGGACGTTTAGTCGGCATTAATACATGGGGCTACAGAGGTGGTGCCAGTGTTGGTGGAGCAATAAGAATTGACTATGTTAAGAGGGTTCTTGAAAGTTGGGGCTTAAATGTTATGAATCCTAGAGAAAGAGAAATAGTAAATAGAACTGTTACTCTTGTAACTAGTCCTAGCGGTGGTGCAGGAGTAGGCTCTAATACTTCACCAATTATGCCTCACGCTAAAGAATAATGGTTACTGCCTAGCTATAATATATAAGACTATAAGTAAGCTTTTTGTGTGATTTATTCACCAAAAAGCGCCATGTAAGGAAGAGCGAGTTGAGCATTAGTGCGAAACGAGCGGTAGGTAGAAACGAATAACAATAAGCATTTATAATGCTTATTTGTGACAAATTTGATATCTTGACTTCAAGTTATTACTACTTAACGGTGTAAAATACTATATCTAGAGTGAGTAATAAGGATGAATGTAGTATTTATATCAACTGAATGCAGTCCATTTGCAACAACAGGGATTGTAGGTGATGTTGTATATAAGCTTGCCAAAGATGTTGAAAAAGAAGGTCATAATGTAACGATTGTTATACCACGTTATGGTTTTATAGATCCTTTGAGTTCATGTATAGAAAGATTACCCTATGAGTTAAAAGTTAAACACTATGGTTCATCTATTATTGCTTCGGCTTTTAAAGGTATACTACCAGATTCATTAATCAATGTTTTTTTTGTGGAAAGCCAAAACTATTTTAGTAACTCAAAAGATATTTATTTGACAGAAGCATTAGGGAATGAAGAAAGGTGCAAATTCTTTTCTAGTACAGCTTTAGAGATTATTTCTAGCTTAAGATTACATCCAGATATAATTCATTTTTTTGATTCCCAGACAGCATATGTTTCTACACTGTTGAATTCAGGACAAGTAGAGTCTTTTAAAGAGTCTAGTATTGGTACTATTTTTACTATCTGTGATATGTTTGATTTTAAGACATTTAGAAATTATATTACTGATGCTATTAAGTATTCTAACTATGTTACGACCTTGTCCCATGGTTATGCCCAAGGGCTTTTAAGCGATGTACAAAATTTTGGACTATCAAGTTTACTCTTGCAAAAGAAGGAACATTTCTGGGGGCAAACACTTGGTATAAATGAAGAAGAGTATAATCCAGAAAATGATACTGTCATTGTTCAGAAGTACTCTAAAAACTATTTTACTGCTGGAAAGAAGAAATGCAAGGAAGATTTGCTCCGAGAATTAAATACAGAAATAAATCCCCAAACCCCATTATTTGCTATGTTTACGAGACTTAATTCTGATGAAGGCTTTGACCTTATAATAAGTTCTCTAACTCAACTTTTAAGCCTAAACCTCCAACTTATCATTCATGGAAGTGGAAATCCTTATTATGAAGATGAGTTGCTTAAGCTGGCAGCAAAACATAAAAATCTTAGTGTTTGCCTTGGT
Source organism: Candidatus Melainabacteria bacterium (assembly GCA_023250175.1). Classification (GTDB taxonomy): domain Bacteria; phylum Cyanobacteriota; class Vampirovibrionia; order 2-02-FULL-35-15; family 2-02-FULL-35-15; genus JAHFBD01. The sequence continues at coordinate 8,352 of JAHFBD010000007.1, read as the reverse complement.
TATAACGATAATTTAGTTAAGAAAATATGCGCGGGTTCTGACTTTTTTATCTATCCAAAACAATTTGATTCAAGCGGTATTCCAGTTTTAGTAGCAATGAAATATGGATGTATTCCAATAGCTCACATCAGTGGTGCAATGAATGACATTGCTTCTAATGGAATCATATTTAAGGATTATAAAAAGGAGAGCTTGCTTGATGCAATTAGTACAGCTACAAAGCTTTATAAGAATAAGGATAAATGGCTAAAATTAGTAAAGGAAATAATGAGTTTTGATTCAAATGAATTGAATACGACTTTGAAATATATATCTTGTTATAAAAATAGTTTAGTTGTACATGAAAATAATTATCAATGAATAGATATTTGATTTAATTCTGAGAAAATGGTCTTATATAATCTAGGAGGATATATGGAAAAATCAACTGAAAAATTAGTACAAGCCTTAAATCACGATTTAGAAAAAGAAATGGCTGCAATTGTTCGATACTTGCATCACTCTTTTATTGTATTTGGACCAAATAGAGGACCGCTGGTTCAAATGTTTCGCGCTCAAGCTACTGAGTCAATGACTCATGCTATTCAATTAGGAGAAAAAATTACTGCACTTGGTGGACATCCGACAGTAAAAGTGGATCAAGTTTTTGAACCTGGATTTCAAACCGTAGAAGATATGCTATCAGAAGATCTAAGAGCTGAAAAACTACAGCTTCAACTATACTGTGATCAATTAAAAGAATTTGGTGATAGCAATCTCCCCATGAAATTAATGCTTGAACAAATTATTGTGGCAGAACAAACACATGTGGATGAAATGGAAAAATATCTCAGACCTTCTAATAAGGATCTTATTGTTTTGGGTGGTAAGGCAAGAAAAGGCTAATCATTTTCTCTCTGAGAAACCCTTCTGGCAGAGTCTATTACAGACTTTAAGGACTCTTTAAAAATCTTATTGTCTTTAATAAGACTAATGGTTTCTTTATCATTCTTAGATTTATTACTTAGTGCTTTTGCAAGTGCAGCTCTTATATCAATAAGATTACTAAGCTTAGTAAACTCATTTATCTCACCAGCTTTAAAGCTTATACAGAGCTCATGATCAACTACTTGGAGATCATCCTCTGTAACTTTTTCTCCTGCATTTTCTTCTGTAAACTCTACTTTCATGCCAGGTATAAGAAAAGCCCGCATTGTAATATCAGACTCAAGCTCTTCATCGAAAAAAATTAAATCATGATTTTCTAAAAGCTCTAATCCTTTTTCTTTAGCTTTAATAAGTAGATCTACTTCACTTATGGATTGATTACTTTCAGTAAACCCTAAAATAAAAGTTCTTATCTCTTCTGATATATGTTCGGACTCACTTTTTGCTTTTAAAATGTTTGAATTATTGAAATAAATATCTTTAAAAACATTAATAAGACTTTGTTCAATTCTTTTTTTTTGTTCTGGTGATAAATCAGATTTTTCTAGCCCAGGCATGATTAAAGATAAGACGGGAGCTTTGGAATTGAGTTTCTATATATTAAAATGTCATAAATTTATGGATTTTAAGTCTTTATTTTAAGATATCTAGACAGCCGCTTCTTCAGAAAAATCTAGTTTGTTTAATGATGATATATATAGATCACTTAACTCTTTTGTAGATAGTTTACTGAATTGTTCCCATATATACTCAACTTTATTTTTATCAGGTGCAAGGGTCGGGAAAGCATCAATGCATTTAGTAACTGTAGGAAAATATCGAAAACAAGAAATAGCTTGAATTAAATCAAAAGCTTCTAGTGTTTCTGAGTTGTAATTTGTTTTTTTGACAGAGTTACTAGCAGCATCAAAAAACTTTGTTAATAATTCTAATGTATCTCTTGAGGCTACTTGATTTAAAAATGGATTCATATGTTTTTCCTCTTTTATGACGTTTATTGTATCTGAAGTTCCTTTACTTAGATAACCTGCTCTTAATTCAACTATATTCTCTTAACCAGTTCTTTGTCAATGCTTAATTCAAATTTAAGATTAAAAAATAGATAAATTTTTTCTCATCTATTTTCTTAACAAAATTTCTTTTAAAATAAAGATATTTTTATGCTTTAGAAACATTGCATGGAACATTATTACTAGCCAAGAGGCTTTTGCCATCTAGATAATTTAAAGGAGTTAGTTTAAAGATATCTAAAATTGTGGGGACAATGTCAGTTATCTTTGCTTGTGATAGGTCAATGGTATTGGATAATTGACCATCAATTGCAACAATACCTTCTTTTATATGATTCCCTGTAGAAAGAGAATGTGCTTCTAAAAATAAATCTTTTTCTGAAATCCCACTAATTAAATAGAACCCAGAATGAGGAATAATTATTAAATCAGGAATTTTGTTTAATGCAGGCCCAGTAAATATTTCTTCTTTTCTATGTATTGAATGAATAAATAGTTCTCCAGTAATTGGATCTCTTACATTTTTTAATTTCTCAGCCATTTCATCTTTCAAGCCCTCTGCTTCTTTTTGAGAAACAATACCTTGTGGTTCTCGCCCCAATTGATTAACTTGTATGGTGCCATATACTGTGCCAATACTACTAAAGGCTCTTGTTTCACCGTAATCAATTGGATCAAAACTAGCACGAGGTACTATTACTCTTTGTTCTAAATCTTCTTCGGATTTTCTTTTAATTCTGTTTTTTAATTTTGCTAAAGCATCTACTTTATTTACCATTTTAATAGCTGTACTTTTAACTTGTGTTCTTATTTGTGTTCCTAGATCCTGCTTTAATTTTAAATACCCATGTTCTTGTAGCCAGACATTAGTAGACATACGTCTTCTAACAGGACCAAATCCATGATCACTCACAAGAAAAAAAGTACCCTCATTATTTACTTTTTCCTTTATTAGTCCAAGATATTTATCCAGGCATCGATAAAAATCCCAGATTTTTTGTAAAACCGGATCGCTTGAATTGAAATCTAAACTTGCAATTTGATGCCAATAACCATGCTGAATAATATCAGTGGTTTGGAAATGTACCATAAAGAAATCCACATCTTCAGTTTCTAAAAGCCATAAAGCGGCTTCACCTACTTTAGAGGTGATGTCAATTAAACTGCTTAAAAAATCTACGTCTTTAGTTCCTTGCCTATCAAATGTTCTAAGGCAAATTGGGTAATCACCTAGTTGCTGAATTAGTTTTTCTCCAAGTTCTGGTGGATGGGTAAAAACTTTTTTATTGCTTGGTCTTTCCCAGCCAGAAACTATAAAACCATTTACTTCAGGTGGAGGATAATTAATAGGGACATCTATAACTCCAACCCGAAGTCCATTATTAGAAAGTACTTTCCATAAGGTATCCACTTGAATTGATTGGTTTGTGGTAAGAGTAGGTTTATATGTACCTTCTTGAGATTCATAAAAATCAAATACTCCTGTTTTCCCGGGATTACACCCTGTCATGAAAGCAGTCCAGGCTGGCGGTGTTAAAGGTGGTATTGTAGACTCTAGATTTCCATAAGAACCTTTTTCAATAAGCTTTAAGAGATTTGGCATTATGCCAGCTTTTGCAATAGGAATGAGATTTGACCAGACAGCACCATCAAAGCTTGTTATTAGTACTTTTGGATGTTTTGGCATAGGTATTTATGATAGCAGATTGAATAGACTATTAAAAAGATTATGTTACTGCCTAGCTATAATGTATAAGAGCATAAATAAGCTTTTTGTGTGATTTATTCACCAAAAAGTGCCATGTAAGGAAGAGCGAGTTGAGCATTAATGCGAAACAAGATTATAAATTATGCAATTTGTAAGGTTGTATCGCTTGGTATGGATTTACTATGACAACTCTTATTGGAGGTTTCTAAAACCCTTTTAAAAATTGTGTCTACGTGTTTAAGGAGACTATTGGGTTTAAAGCACTCTTCAATTTCTTGTTGAGATAAATGTTGCATCATTTCTTTATCAGTGAGTAAATTCTTTTTGAAATCACCATCTTTTTTATTCCATGCACTATGTGCATTTTTTTGAACTAGCTTATATGCAGCTTCGCGAGTCATCCCTTTCTCAATGAGCTTTAATAAGATAGTCTGGGAAAAAACTATTCCACCAAATTTAAAGACATTATCTTTCATGTTTTCAGGATAGATATTTAGGTTTAAAATAATCTCACTCATTCTATCTATCATAAAATCTACTGTGGTAGTGGCATCAGGTAAAATAACTCTTTCTACTGAACTGTGACTAATATCTCTTTCATGCCATAGGGATATATTTTCTAAGGCTGCTTGGGCATTTGATCTGACAAGTCTGGCTAATCCACAAAGATTTTCAGATTTCCACGGGTTTCTTTTATGTGGCATTGCAGAGCTGCCTTTTTGATTTTCATAAAAAGGCTCTTCTACCTCTAACACTTCTGTTCTTTGAAGATGTCTTATTTCAGTAGCAATTTTTTCAATTATACTTCCAATTAGAGCAAGTTCACAAAGGTAATGTGCATGCCGATCTCGGCTTATTATTTGAGTAGTAATTAAGGCGGGTTGTAGTCCAAGGCTATGACTAGCAATTTCCTCTACTTTTGGATCTATATTTGAATAAGTACCAACGGCCCCAGAAAACATTCCTACACTTACTTCCTTAACAGTATACTTAAATCTTATTTTTGCTCTATTTAACTCTTCCCAAAAACCAAGTAACTTTAATCCAAATGTAGTTGGCTCAGCATGTACACCATGTGTTCGCCCAATGCAGATAGTATCTTTATATGTTTGTGCTTTATCTTTTAGTGCTTGTAAAAGCTTATCTAATCCTTCAATAATTACTTCTCCAGCTCGCTTTAAAAGTAATGATAGTGAAGTATCAATCAAATCTGAACTTGTCATTCCAAGGTGTAAGAACCTACTATCAGAACCTATTGACTCATTTACACAGGTTAAAAAAGCAATTACATCATGGTGTACTTCTCTGTCAATTTCCAAGATTCTTTTTATATTAAATTTTGCTTTTTCTTTAATTACTTTAAGTGATTCTTTTGGGACTTGATTTAGTTCAGATAATGCTTCAGTAGCTGCAATTTCAACTCTTAACCAAGTACTGTATTTATTTTCTTCAGACCATATTTTTGCTAGTTCTGGCCTTGTATATCTTTCAATCAATTATTTATCCCTTATCTATGTTCTTTTATTTAGCCTTAACATACTATGACAGACACAAAAGTATATTCTACAATAAAGGTCTAAAAGTCAACAATTTCAAAGATTCTTAGACTAAGCCATATGTCCACCACTACAAAAGAAAATACTATACAAGTAATAAATCCAGCAAGTGGTGAAGTGATCTCTGAGATTAAGTCAACCACTTGTTTAGAAGTTGTGGAAACAGTAAATAAAGCGAAAGATGCTTTTTTGCTTTGGAAAAGTTTATCTGTAGAAAAAAGAATTAGCTATTTAAAAACAATTTACGACATAATAATTGATGATAGACAATATATTGCAGAGACAATAACAAAAAACAATGGAAAACCACTTGCTGAGGCATATTTAACTGAGATTGCTTCTACTTTGCAAATAATGGAGCATTTTATAAAAAATGGTGCAAGCTTGTTACACGAAAAGAATATTCCTCTTGGTCCTTTATACCCGACTAAAAAGAGTATACTTTCATATGAACCGCATGGAGTTGTTGCTATAGTTAAGCCATGGAATTATCCATTTTATTTGCCCTTGTCAGCAATTACAAAAGCATTGCTTGCTGGTAATACTATAATTTTCAAACCATCTAGTACTGTATCTTTGGTAGGCAAACTCATTGAAGAAATATTATTAAAAGCTAATTTTCCAACGGGTGTTGTTAATGTTATTTATGGTAGTAGTGAGGTTGCTCAAACTTTACTTGAAAGTAATATTGATATGGTGGTTTTTACTGGCTCAGCTGAAGTAGGTAAAAACGTTGCATCTTTGTGTATAAAAAAAATGCTACCAATGTGTCTTGAGTTGGGTGGGAAGGATCCAGCTATTGTATTAAAAAGTTGCAATATAGACTATGCTGTCAATGGTGTTTTATGGGGTGCTATAGCAAATGCAGGACAGGCTTGTGCATCAATAGAAAGAGTTTATGTAGAATCCAGTATATATGATGATTTTGTTAGCAAAATATCATCCCAGGCTAAAGAATTAAAAATAGGAAATGGTTCTGATGATGAAGTAGATGTTGGGCCTCTTATCAATGAAGAGCAACTAAATAAAATTGAAGGACATGTTTTTGATGCTATAAATAAAGGAGCTATATTAAATACGGGTGGTAAGCGGGTTCTAGAATCTGGCTATTTCTTTGAACCCACTGTTTTAAGTAATGTGAATCATACTATGCAAGTAATGAAAGAAGAAACCTTTGGACCTATAATCCCAATTATGAAATTTGAGGTTCTAGAAGAAGTTATAGGGTTTGCAAATGATACAGATTATGGATTATCAGCTAGTATCTGGACTGGAGAACTTGAGAATTTAAGAAAAATTACAGATAATTTAAACTGCGGTACTGTTTGGGTTAATGACTCTTTATTTTTACAAGCACACCCAGCCTGTCCATGGGTAGGTTATAAAGATAGTGGTTATGGGAGTTCTTCTATTTATCAGTTTGTTAAATCCAAGCATATAAGTATTGATCAAGGGTTTATACCAGGACTACGTCCTAAGAATTTTTGGTGGTACCCTTATAAGGGTAAAGCTAGGTCTTATTTTGATTTAATAGAGTTAGTTTATAAAACAAACTTAAAACATAAAGCGAAAGCTGCTTTTAAAACAATCGTGGATTTTTTGAAATAAAAAACCTAATCAATACTAAAATCTTCTTTTTCTATAGCTTGCAACTCATCGATTTCATTTTCTTTATCGTCTCTTTGTTGGTTTAATTCATATTGTTGACCTATATACATTCTTACTTTGGCATTAGCATTAGCAACATACTCATTATTAAGCTTAGCTATATCTGTTTGTGCGTCTGCTGTTATACTGCTCCAGGATTTTCCAAAAAACTCTTCAGCCTTTTTTTTAAAATCTGCTTCTGTTACGGCTTCATTGGTGCCTACTGTGGAAGGATTATCTTGGGGTAAATGAGAAATAGCGTCATTATATCCGCTTTTAACCCAGCGATTAAAGAAGTCTCTAACCATTGCTACACTAGCTAACTTTTCAGTAACTTGACTATATGCAGCACTAAGAACTAATTTATCATCTGAAAGACTTTTTATTTGAGCTGTTAAATTTTCATTTTTTGACATAAGACTATCCTTCTTAAATCTTCAAAGTCAATGTACACGATATAGGTTATATCAAGGTTAAAATTTATTATTTCTGCTTAAATTAAGGGGGAAAGCCCAAGAATGGAAGAAGTAAGCCCAGGAATACCGCTTTAATTCGTTTCTACCTACCGCTCGTTTTGCACTAATGCTCAACTCGCTTTTCCTTACATGGTGCTTTTTGGTGAATAAATCACACAAAAAGCTATAGCTAAGCAGTAACTTTAATTCTTTAATAGTAAAGGGGTTGAAGTGTTAATGGTTAGTCTTCTTATATGTGGGGAGGGATCTTGGGTACTTGGGTATTAAAAAATCATACTTTAGCTAGATAGAGATAGTGCCTTACTAACTTTATAAGCTTTATTTGAGCGAAGCGTAATACCACGATGCTTGTGTTGGGGATATAAGCGAGAGAAAACAAATGACTTCCTTATGATGCAATGACCATTGCCGGAGGCAAAAATTGGCTTAATACTCTGTTGCTTGTGGCGGGGAATAGGCAATTTTGGGGAAGTCGTTTATTAAGCCAGTTTTAACTTTTAAATTGTCTGGGTATATTAAATGACAAAGATTTAATTTGTAATTATGCTACCAAGAATAATTTTTATTTTATTTACCATTGCCTTTATAGTTTATACTTGGCTACATACTGGCCAAGCACATTCAGATACATCAACTAAGACAATAGCTATTAATGCTAAATCAGCAGGTATATAAGATAGGTTTGTTACTATCTAACTAGCGTAATATTTCTAAGTAAATGACTTATAAGGTAAGATTTATCTAATTTACTTAGTAAAATTGATCAGGAAAGAAATTAGCTCCAACTTGTCTATGGTACACAATGGAAAGGATTTATCCGATTTATTCGGTAAATCCGATTGGGTGAAAGGGTTGGCAAATGGAAAGTTTAGCTTGTCTAAACTAAAAATGGAAGCTTCTTGTCTCTGGAGCATTAATAGTAATACAGTAAATAACAATGATAAAAGTATAGTTCTCTATATACACCCCTATTCCATAATATTCTTCCTCGATATATAATCTCTTAACAGGTGTAAGTTAACTTATAA
>JAHFBD010000006.1 GCA_023250175.1 Candidatus Melainabacteria bacterium | reverse complement strand
TCCTGACAAAATGAATATTGTTAAAGGTGGAAAAATTGTCCAACTTCCAATGCCTAGAATAGTTTTACCTAAATTTACAAGAGGTACTCAGGATGAAGGTGGTGTTGGCTCTGGTAAAGGTGAAGAAGGGGATAAAATAGGAAAAGTTGGAAAAGATGGAGAACCGACATCAGCTGATAAAGCTGGTGAAAATGCTGGTGAACATAATCAAGAACAATGGGGTCCTGAAATAACAAGAAGTGAAATCGCAAGATTGCTTATTGAAGATGTAAAACTTCCTAATCTAGAACCAAAAGGTACAGATAATGTTAAAGAAACTGATATTAAATGGACAAATATTAGTAGTAAAGGATCAAAGATAAATTTAAGAGCTACTCTTGAAAATGCAATAAAACGTTCAATACTTGAACAGGGTGAAGATTTAAAAGAAGAAGATATTCATATAGAGCCAAAGGATATTCGTTACCATACTTGGCAAGTAGAAGAAAAACCAAAAGCAAATGCCGTGATTATTTATGCAATGGATGTCTCTGGTTCAATGGGAGAAGAACAAAAACAAATAGCAAGAACTGCAAACTTTTACTTATCTACAATTATTCAACATCAATACGGTGAACTTAATGCAAAGCTAAAGGATGAAACGTTTACAGATGATCGCTTTGGAGAAGGTGTTGAAGAGGTCTTTGTTATTCATGATTCAGATGCTAGAGAAGTGACAGAAAAAGAGTTTTATACAACGACTGAAAGTGGTGGGACAAAAATTTCATCGGCATATAAACTTATTCAAAAATTAATAAAAGAAAAGTATGATCCCCAAAATTGGAATATTTATATATTTCATTATAGTGATGGGGATAATTGGGGAGATGATACCCCGGAATCCTTAAAGATTATAGAAGAACTTTTGCCTATAGTTAATGAAGTTGGCTATATACAAATGAAGTCCAGCTGGGGTAGTGGAGAATTTAAAAATTCTATTGAAAAACAATTTGGGAGTATGCATAACAAAGTTCGTACATCACTCATTGCAAAATCTTCCTCTGACGAATTTAGACAAGTAATTCAAAATATGCTTAGTGAAAGAAAGGAAGAACAAAAGAAATGAATAAAGTAAAAATTTATTCTCCCTTTCCATTGCTTTCTAGGCATATAGAAAGTTCTGTAAAAACTATTTTAAATAAAACTCAAGATGCTTTACCAGTAGCTCTGATTCCTCAAGCAACTTTACCGTCAATAAAAAACTCTGCGACAGAGCTAATTAAAGAAGTTAGTAGTGTTGAAAAAAACAGATTTGCTCTTTCAAAGCAGGTTCTTACATTTCATGAATATTTGGAAGAGGTTATTAATAATCCAGAAAAATATTTACGTTCGGCAAATCAGTATTTGGTAGATGCCATTGATTATTGGAATAAAGTTAGTAACATTAAAGAAAATCAAAGAACTACTATTTTAGGACATTCTATTAAGCCACTTGTTTTTGCAAGCAAACCCTGGGAATCCAAAGAAACTGCTAGTGATAGTGGTATTTATGGGCAAGAAATAGTATTAAATGAGATTTATGATACATTGCTTACAAGTGCTAAAAAAGATCCTGAACGAATGATAATTTTGCATGGACCAAATGCTACTGGAAAAACTCGTATTTTAGAAACTTTATATGAAGCATTACAGCGATATTCTTTATCTGATGAAGGGGCTTTATATACATTTAATTGGGTGTTTAAAGATGATGATGCTTCAGCTGATTCTTTTGATTCTTTATTTCCTGTATACTCACAGGGAAAAAATCCAATTCAAAAGTTTCAAAATGAGGAAAAGGGTGGAGGTGTAGTAATACCTGGTGGGCTTAATACAAATCCAATTTATCTTTTAAATCAAGATTTTAGAACAAAACTATTTAAGTTATTGGAAGAAAATGGAAAGTTGTCACCGGATTTTAACAGGAGTAATTTGCTTTCCAATGGGTTAAACAGTTCATCTCAAAAAATATTTGATGCATTGTGGAAATTATATAGTGGTGACATCAATAAAATACTAAGCCATGTTCAGGTTACGAGATGGTCTTTATCAGAATTAAATCGTTCTGGGCTTGTTGTTATACCACCGGAAGAAACTCAGGAAGCTCAGTTGATTCCAATTACTCCAGAAATTGATTGGAACAGATTGCCACAAAAAATAAAAGAAGCATTTCGTGCATCAGGTTTGCATGAGGTAACAGGTGCATTTCCTCAGGCAAATAGAGGTAATATATTTTTTGACGATATGTTTAAAACGCCAGATTTAACTCGCTATTTACCGTTATTAAGAACTGCTGAAAAACGTAAAATAACAATAGCATCTGGTGCTGGTCATAAATCAGTTGATGAAAAACTAGATGTTGTAATCTGGGGAACTACAAATGATATCAATCTTTATAATTTACAAAAAAACTATTCTGACTGGGAATCATTAAAGGAAAGATTTAATCTCATACCAGTAGGTTATGAACGTCGCTATAAGTCAACAGGAAATATTTATAATGGACAACTTAAGCAATTAATCCCTGTAAGCAGTGGGCGACATATTGCACCTCATATATTAGATACTTTTGGGTTGTGGACAACAATGACGTACTTATTTCCTCCCACAAGTGAAAGATACTATGAAATTGTAGATAAGGACCCTGCAAAACCACTTAAAAAAGCAGTTATGAGACTTGATTTATTAAATAAGGCATTGCTTTATCAAGGCGAAGACGTAGATGCTTATGAACTTGATCCTAAAAAACAAAAATTTAACACTGAAGAAAAAGTTGTATTAAAAAGATATCTTAAAGAAATATCTAATGAATTTAATATTGGAATTGGTAAACAAAAATTTCTATTCTATGAAGGAGGAACAGGAATTTCACCACGTGATGGAAGAAAACTATTGGAAGATGCTGTTAAGTTGAAACCGGATGAGTGTCTTTCAGTGCTTGAACTCTTTGATGCAACTGAAGAATGGATTAAGCAAGGCTTAAATTATGAAGATGAAAGAGTTCTTTATACAAAAAGTATAAGAGCAGCAACTGAACAAGCAAGTAAAATGAGACAAAATATTTCTTTACCACCAGTTCCAGAATTTCCACCTGCTCATAAGTTATTATTGTTAGCAAAAGGTCACACACGAAGAAAAATAAGATTTGATGTTCAAAATGTTTTAGGTTTTATTAAACCACTTGAAGAACATGTTTATAGTTTTAGAAAGTACATTGAACATGTTAAGGCTTATAGGTCAAAGCAATCAGTACCTATAGAATGGCAAGATTCTTCTTATCAGAATCAACCAAATGAAAAGTTTATGGTTGACATGGAAAAGATTTTTGATCCTATTGAATTGGTAGGGGCAGATAGTGAACCAGCGAGAAGTGCTTTTAGAAAAAGGGTTATGGAAGCTTATGGACAATGGATAGGAGAACATCCAGGAGAGGATATAAACAACAACTTAGAGCTTATCTTTCCTGAACTAATGTTTAAACTAAAAGCTAAAGATATAGAAGACAATAAACAAAAGCTATATAGGTTTTTATATGATTTGAAAATATATTATGAACAAAAAGATCAGCTTGAACTTCAAGGTCATTCACCGAATAGAAAAAAACAAATTGAACTTCTGCATAAGGGATTGGAAGGATTAAATAAGCTTGGGTATTGTGAAAAATGCATTCCGAAGTTGCTTGACTTTGCTTTTAATGATGATGAATATAAAGAAGCAATGGCTCAACTGGCACAACAAAAACAATTTTAGGATGATGAGGTTATGAAAGGATAAAGTACATATGCAAGCTACAAAAATAATTACAAGCCATACAATGATTCCCTTTAAAAGGCTTATTCAACCAGCAATAAAGAACAGTGAACAAAAAGAGTTAGATTCTAAGCTGGATAATAAGACTTGTCACCTTGGATTTGGTGGGTTAGGTGTTTCAAGAGATGATTATAGGGGTCCTGGTGTATTTATGGACCCTAATTACTTAGGTAAATTCTTGGAGATGACATATAGAAAAGAGCCCAGACCGGCAAATTTACTTGATGAGCTTATGCTTAAAGATCTTTCAAAAGCTGCTTTAACTGGACATGCTCTTGAGGGTTCAAATGAGTCCATTGAACAAGTAATTTTAAAAAACAATTTTATTTTAATTCATGATGTTGTAGATGATCAAATGGCTAATGAAGTTCGACTAAAAACCCAGTTATTGGCAGCGGCTATGAAAAAGACTGGCAAAATTAAACCTGTCCATTTTCTAGTAAATAGTCCAGGTGGTTCTATTGTTTCAATGAATGCTATTTTAGATGCAATGGATCGTTTAAAAAATACAAAAATTGATGGACAGAATATTGTAGTGGCTACTTATTGTGATGGTATGGCTGCAAGTGCAGCATCTGTTATCCTTGCTAATGGTACGCCTGGATGTCGGTATATTAGCCCTCGCTCAGAAGTTATGATACATCAACCTTTGGGTGGCTTTAGTGGTCAAGCAACAGATCTTGATATTAGAAACAGGCGAATACAAAAAATGAAGCAAGAAATTACGGACTTCTTTGTTAAAACAACAAAGATGAATAAGCCTGAGCTAGAGAGGGTTTTAGAAAGAGATTATTTTATGGATTCTAATGAAAGTGTTAACAAAGGTTTCGTAGATGCTTTTTATGATCGGTTTCAAACCGAAGAATTAGATATAGATGTAAAAGATTTATTGTCAGAGTAATTTCATTCTTTAATTATGGGTAGTGGAAAGTAAATATCTTCACCTGTTCTGTAAAACCCGGATAATCTGCTATCACCATTTGTGGAATTTCCTATATATTGTGCTGATGTAATATTGGGGTTTGAAAGCAGATTTTTAATTTCTGGACTTCTATTCAGGGCTTTTTTCTTGTATTCATTAAATATTTTTTTGTTTTTATAATTAGCGTAAGCATATAATAAACACCAATAACCATCACCACCATCAAGTCTCATGGCTATTTCTAAACTGTCTTTTGCCTCTTTGTATTTATTGTTTGCAAGCTGTGCTGCTCCTAGAAAGCCATGAAAAAAGGCAACGTGTGGAGTTAGCTTTATTGCTTGGGTAAGATCTTGTTCACTTTGAACTGTATTTTTATTTAAATTGGTTGCACCGCGAGTGAAATAATATAAAGAATTTTTATTGTCCCACTTAATTGCAGTATCAAGATCATTTGTAGAGTAATAATAATGCCCAATTATACTTGGTATAAATATACTTAAAGTTAATATTAAAGCTACTAAGAATAATAAATGCTTAACATATTTATTCTTGGCTTTGTAAAATAGAAAGTCTAAACTCCCTTTGTTTTTTATGAATGGAACAAGTATTAAACCACCCAATAAAAATTGATTAAATGCTACTAGAGGAATATCAAATAAACTGATTACAAGTAGTGGTAATAGTGCTCTTGGTTTATTAATATAAACCAAATAAAGTAAAATAAAAATTAAAAATATTCCTATTAATCCGAGCTCAAAAGAATAATGAGTAATTAAGCTATGTCCATGTGCTATTTGTTCATCTATTCTGCCTCCTAAGACTTTTGCATGTGTTCTATATAATGGAAAGTCTAAGGCAAAAGTACCAAAACCATGTCCATATAGTGGTTTGTCTAAAAACCCATTCCAGGTTGACTTCCATATGTATAATCTGGGCTCAATAGACTTTAAAATAAACCTGTGTAGTTTTTGCTTAAAAATAAAATATAAGATAAGAAGAAATATTGAAAAAAGATAAATTATTTTTGAACGTAAACTAATAATAAAAGCTAACAGAGTTGTAAATTTGTTAGATAAATATAAAACCACTCCACTTATTATGTAAATGAAGATATTGCTATGATTTAAATTTGAATAATATAAAATCAAATAAACTGGTAACCAGAGAAGTAAGCTTCCTCTTTCAGAGAAATCAATTCGCATCAAATTAAAGGCAGCTAATAAAATAAAAATCCAAAGTAGAATTACTTTTCTTTTTAAAGTAGCCTTTTCACTTTGATCGGTCCAGTTATTATTGGATGCAATAAAAAATAAAGTAATAGAAAATAAAATATATTCAAGACTAAACCTTGATTCTTGAGCAGTTAAAAGTGTAATTAAAATCAATATCCAAAACAAAATATACTTGCTTATTTCTTTTAGAGAACTAAGACTTATAATTATTGCTCCAAGGTGTCCAAAGCAATCAGAAAGTCCAATTGGAGAACAAAAGTAAAAAATAGCTGCGAATAATAATATTAAATCCCAAAGCACTAAAATTAGTCGGTTAATCTTAAAACAAATCTACCTTTTGCTTTGTCTTTACTTCGAGTTGAAATTCTTGTACTAAATGTAGCTTTTAGCACTCCTGATTTTTTCTTTCTTTGTCCGGCTAATTTGTCTATTGTGAAATTAGCTGTGGCATCTTTATATTGAACAGTAACAGAACCAATAGATGTTTTAAATTTCCCTAATCTATTAATCGAGCGAGGATATCCTAGGCTAATAGTATATCCTTTACCACTAGCTCCTTTTCCTTTCATTTTTAATGTTCCATTATTAAGCGAGCCAGCTACTTTGATTGTTTTCTTAGAACTTACTTTGGTACTGTTACCTTGATAAATTGATTTTAAGCTGCCACTAAATTTTTTAGGTGCTAGAAGTGTTACAGTTCCTTTAACAATGCTTAAGACGGATACTTTTGAACTGCTTTTTGATTTGCTACCAGATTTTCCTTTTTTACCAGGTTTTTTAACAGAGCTTACTGAACGATTTGCTTTTGATAGGTAATTACCAGGTTCTTTTACAAAATCTGCTATTGCACTTAAATTACTAATTAATGCAAAAACTAATAATAAACTTAAAAGTATCTTAACTGAATTTTTCATTTTTAATTATTTTTAGTTGAACTCTAATGATTAACAACATTTATGATATATAAAACATTTATTTTTGAAATGATTTAAAAAGAAAAGTTAAGAACCTAATTGAAAATAAGCTAAATTGTTATATTTGGAACCTTTGGGAGTGGTTAATGAGCTATTTGTGTTAGCTACCTAGCTAGCTAGCATAATGTTTCTAAGCAAACAACTTATAAAGGTAAGATTTTATCTGATTTATTCAGTAAAATCTGTAAAGTATTATAAGTAGTAGATTGGGAGTACTTTGGAAAGCCGGTTTTGGGAGCATAGCGAAAAAACCGGCGGTAGGTAGAAACCTATTTGTTTTTAAGGTTTCATTGTGCTAATATGTCTTCCAATTAATTTACCGAGTGTAGTTGAGAGTTTAAAATCAATAAATGCGCATAAATTCAAAATCTAGCCTTGGACTTACAGCGGGTGTTTTAGCGACAGCTGCTTCAATACCATTTTTGATAAATAAAATAGCACCGGAGGATAAAAAAAATAAAGCATTAGAGTCTGAGTCATGTCAGTCATGTATGATTACTGAAAATTTAGTTCTTGATAATGAAAAATTTAATTTACTTCAATCACTATTAAAAACAAATGATAAAACTGACAAACAATCTATAGAAGTAAAGTGGACAAATTTAGTTCATCCTTTAGTTAGGGAAAGACTAATAAGACTTTATCAGGCAGAAAAAGAAGATATTGCTGCTTTAAAAGCAGGTAGAATTACGGAAAAAGAACGCAAAGTGAAAATTGCATACACAGACTTTGTCCCTCCAGGGGAAGGGCATGGAGAAGATATGGGTCTTGAATTACATCTTCATGTAGTTAAGTCTTATGATGATAAGCTTCCAGATGGAAAAAACTACAGAATCTATGTAAATGAGCATTGGCCAATTAATGAAAAAACAGGAGGACTTTTACCTACAGAAGCATTAAGAGTAAGAGTTCAAGCTTGTGATTGTTCACTCTGTGAAAAAGGTGCTCATAAGTTTTTTGTAACTGATATGGTTAATATTTTGTGGGGAACTAATACTAATAACTTTAAATATAATGCAATTGTATACCCTTATCTTTATAGACAGAATTTTTATGGAGACGTTGTTGTAAAAAAAGATAAAGAAACAGGTGAAGAAATCTGGGAAAATAATGTAGCTAATACTGTTCACTTTGTAAGTAATCCTTTATCATGTGTGGGTTGCCATACTCCAAGGGATAAAAAACCAAGTAGTTCACATAGTCATAGCCATAAGGTTAGTACTGATACTGGGAAGCTAAAAGATGGTTCTATTACTCTGCCTGAAGATTTTTTAACCCCATATAATGAACACCCTGGTTATAAAAAATATGAAGAGTATTTAATGCAAAGAGTTAAAAATGATCAGAGTAATAAAGCTTATGCAATTGCGATTTTAAAAGATTTAATGGATTCAACAAACATGGAAAATCCTTTTATTGTTGAGGCTCTTAAAGAAAGTAAGACTATACCGTGGGTAGGTGAAGATACTGTTTTAGATCGCTATGATGGGAGAGCTTATGGTTTTACTTATCAAGATGGTGAAAAAACTTATGTCAAAGCAGGTTTTAATCACTTTAAAGATAATCCATTATATGATTTAGGGCTTTGGTGGTTTAGAGAAAATGCACAACTTATACCAAGAAATACGAATGTTTCAGCAGTACCTACAAATGAAAAGAAGTAGGTTATTTAACTAAAACTTGTTAGTAACAGCATATTTAAGAGGATATAACTTACAAAGCAAATCTTATCTGTATAATTAATTCTAATAAAAGTGTTCTATTCATAAAATAAATTAAAGGAAAATATTATGAAGATTTCATTCCATGGAGCTACTAGGGGAGTAACTGGTTCTTGTCATCTTATTGAGGTCAATAAAACGAAATTATTGCTTGATTGTGGGATGAATCAGGGTAAAGAGAAAGTGGTTAGTGAGCGTAATAAAAATTTAGGTTTTGAACCTTCTGATGTTGATCTTGTTCTTTTATCACATGCACATTTAGATCATTCTGGGAGATTACCATATCTTGCAAAGAAAGGATTTCAAGGAGAAATTATAACTACAGAACCTAGCTTTAAGTTGGCAGAATTAATAATGAAAGATTCTGCTAAAAATATGGCAAGAAAAACTTTGTGGAAAGAAAAAGGGTTGGAGCAGAATGGCATTAGTTTAGATCAGCTATATGATGCTAATGATGTTGAGCATGCCTTAAGTTCTTTTGGAAGACTTGTGCAGTATGATAAAAAAATAGATTTGGGCAATGGAATAACAGCAACTTTTTTTGATGCTGGTCATATATTAGGTTCAGCATCTATCTTCCTGGAAGTGGAAGAGAATGGCATAAAAAAAAGTTTTGTTTTTTCTGGAGATATAGGAAATATAAATAAACCAATTGTTCATGATCCTACTATGCCACCAAGAGCAGATCATATTGTTATGGAATCTACATATGGTGATCGTATTCATAGACTAGTTGAAGAAGCGGTCATGGAGCTTAATCAGGTAATTAATGAGACTGTGAACAGTGGCGGGAATGTTATTATTCCATTGTTTGCAATAGAAAGAACACAGGAAATATTATTTTTCTTAAGAGAAGCTATTGAAAGTGGTAAATTGCCAAAAGATATTAAAGTATTTCTGGATTCACCCATGGCAATATCAGCTACAGAAATCATGAATCAATATTTAAATTGGGGTGATGAAGATGTACAAGAACTCTTAAAAAGAAATGTTAATCCATTTGATTTTCCTAATTTAACAATGACAAGAAGTGTTAATGAATCAAAAACAATTAATAATATTAAGCATGGAGCCGTAATATTAGCTGGTTCTGGAATGGCTGATGGTGGGCGTATTCATCATCACTTAAAACACAATATATGGAGACCCGAGTGCAGTATTGTATCCCTTAGCTATGCAGCAGATGGAACACTTTCAAGAAAACTTGTAGATGGTGAAAAGGAAATTTTCTTACAAGGACGTCCTGTTCCTGTAAAAGCTAAAATAAGTAAGATAAATGGTCTTTCATCACATGCTGATAAAATTGGGCTTTCAAGCTGGCATAGAAGTTCTGGTAAGCCTGATAATACTTTTCTTGTCCATGGAGATGAACTTGCCATGACTTCTTTCTCTGATGAATTAAAAGCAAGAGGCTGTCACGTTGAAATGCCTACATTGCACCAAGAATATAATTTATAGTTATACTTTCGAGGCTTGCTTTGAGGGGTTTTTAGGATGATCTTTCCAGAGTAGCTTGGGTTTTCCTGTTTCAATCTTAACCATACTTATACAGTTTTCTACAGGACAAACAAGGCTACATAGATTACATCCTACGCAGTGGTCTTCTTTAATTACAGGGATTCTGTTTCCGGGGACTAATGCTATTGATTGGTGAGCACCATCTTCACAAGCAATATAACAAAGCTGGCAACCAATACATTTTTCAGGATCAATATGGGCAATTACTTTATAATTTAAATCTAATTCTTCCCATTTTTTTAGTTTATTAGCAACAATACCTCTAAGATCAGCTATTGATTTCATGTTATGAGAATCTAAGTATTCATTCGTTCCTTCGGTGAGATCTGTTACTATCTTAAATCCATAATGCATAACAGCTGTACAAACTTGTACAGTGCTGGCTCCCATTAAGAAGAACTCTACAGCATCCTGCCATGTCTCCACTCCACCAATTCCAGAAATAGGAAGTTTGAAATCAGGGTGTTTGGTTAACTCAGATACCATATTTAAGGCAATTGGTTTTACTGCAGGTCCACAATATCCACCATGTGTGGATAATCCAGCTACAGAAGGATTTGGTTCCATAGTGTCTAAGTTTATTCCTGTAACAGAGTTAATTGTATTTATTAGAGAGACAGCACTTGCGCCACCACGCTGAGCTGCTAGTGCAGGTTTTGTAATGTCTGTAATATTTGGTGTAAGTTTTACGATGACAGGTTTTGTAGCTTTTTCTGTAACCCAGGAAGTGATTTTTTCGCATACATCAGGATTTTGTCCAACAGCAGACCCCATACCACGTTCACACATACCATGTGGACAGCCATAATTTAACTCAAAACCATCTACCCCAATATCTTCACAACGTTTTATACAATCGTGCCATTCTTCCTTGGTTTCAAACATCATTGAAGCAATTAATGCATGATGTGGAAATTTTTCTTTTACCTCTTTCATTTCTTGTAGATTTATTTCTAGTGATCTGTCAGTAATTAACTCAATATTATTTAGACCCATCATTTTATTGTTTTTATATGCCAGAGCACCATATCGACTAGATACATTTACAATGGGTTGTCCTAGAGTTTTCCATACTGCACCACCCCAGCCAGCTTTAAATGCATTCATTACCTGATAGCCAGTGTTTGTGGGTGGTGCAGATGCTAACCAAAAGGGATTGGGTGACTTAATTCCCGCAAAATCAGATTCTAAATTTGCCATTTTATTACCCTTTCTCTCTTATCCCTTTAAAAACTTATCAATTCCTCGAGCAGCATCTCGACCATGACTAACGGCATTTACTACTTCTTTTCCACCATTAACACAGTCGCCACCAGCAAAATATTGTGGATTAGAGGTTTGAAAGTCCTTATTAACAACAATCTTTCCATTATCAATTTTCAGATTTGATATTTCTTTATAAAAGTCAGTCATTTTTTCTTGACCAACAGCAGCAATAATCATTTCACAAGGAATGATAAATTCACTGCCTTTTATGGGTTCGATTTCTGGCTTTGATCCATTTTTTTCAATAAGTTTATTTTTTATACACTTTAAGGCTTCTACTTTTTCTTTCCCTATTATTTCAAGGGGAGTAGTTAGATACATAAACTTAATACCATTTTGTTTTGCTAAATCCACTTCAAAAAAATATGCTCTTTGTTCTTTTTCAGTACGTCTATAAACTACAGTAACATCAGCATTAAGTTTTGAGGTTTCTACGGCAGCATCTATAGCCGTATTTCCAGCTCCAATTACAATAATGTTTTTACCAACAGTAATTTTTTGTTCTTTTTCTCTAAGTTCATGAATAAATTCAGCAGCTCCATAAACACCTTTTAAATTTTCACCGGATATATTTAATTTGTTTGATTTACCTAAACCAACAGCTAAAAATATGGCATCATATTTTTTCTCTAGCTCACTTAATTTCTTTGTGTCTAGCCTATTATTTGCTTTAATTTCAAAACCTATTTCTGAAATATATTTAACTTCTTCTTGTGAATCTTTGTTTGTGTATTTGTAGGGTGCTACTCCATAAGTGTTTAATCCACCAGCAGATGAATTTGCTTCATAAACAACGACTTCATGTCCTAACCTTGTTAATTCATGTGCACAAGACAATCCTGCTGGTCCACCACCAACTACAGCTACTTTTTTACCAGTAGGTTTTCCTTTTGTAAATAATCGAATATTGTTTTTAATTACATGGTCAGTAGCAAAGGCTTGTAGTCTTCCAATGTCTATTGGTTTTTCATTCATTTCATTGTAAACGCAAGCACCTTCACAGAGTACCTCTGTAGGGCATACCTGCCCACATGCTTTTCCTAAGATATTTTGAGTAAGAATTGTTTTTGCTGAACCCTTAATGTTTTTGGTTATGATTTGTCTGATAAACATAGGTATATCAATAGATGTAGGGCAGGCATTAATACAAGGTGCATCATGACAAAACAAACAACGTGAAGCTTCTATGACAGCTTCGTTTTGTGAAAGCAAAGGCTTAATCTTAGAAAATTTATTTATTTCTTCAGCTTTTGTGTTTGATTTTTTCAGAATTTTTGTCATACATCAGGGTTTCTATTTTTTGTCTAGCTCACGTAATGATTCATCAATGACTTTAACAAGGAAATCAATTTGTTTTTTGTTGATTGATAAAGCTGGAGCGAGTCGAACAACATTACCAAATAATCCACCTTTTCCTATAAGCAATCCTTTATTCTTGCAAAGCTCCATTAGTTCTTTACATTCTTCAGCAGCATATTCTTTTGTCTTTTGATCTTTAACCAGCTCAATTCCTACTAATAACCCTTTTCCTCTGATCTCTCCAATTAACTTATGCTTTTTCATGAGACCTTTTAAAGAGTCCATTAAATATTCACCCATTATTCTGGCATTTTCGATCAAGTTTTCTTCTTCTATAATTTCCATAGTTTTTAATGCTTGTACGGTTTGGTAAGGATCTCCTCCAAAAGTATTAAAATGTACTTTACCAGCTAATGATTCTGCAATGTCAGACTTCATTAAAGTGGCACCAATTGCAGCACCATTACCAAACCCTTTAGCCATAGTAACCATGTCAGCATCAATTTCTAAATCTTTAGTATGTAAGAAGTTTCCTCCAGAACGACCAGCACCTGTTTGAACTTCATCACTAATATATTGCCCACCATAGTTATGAACTATTTTTGCTACTTCATGAAAATATTCTTTTGGTGGGGTGATAAATCCACCTACACCAAGAATAGGTTCTGCTATAAAAGCTGCTATTTTTCCATGAGTGGATGTTTGAATAGTGGTTTCAACATTTTTTGCACACTCAAGGTGACAGCTTTCAGGCTTTTGATTAAAAGGACAACGATAACAATATGGTTCTAAGGCAGATGTTACTGAAGCAACTGGCTGAGCTTTAAATCTCCAAGAGTGTTGACCGCAACTGGATAATGTGGCTCCTGTTCCACCATGATAGCCGTGTCTAAGATTAACTATCATAGTTTCACCTGTGGCATGACGAGCTGCCATCATAGCTAATTCATTAGCTTCTGAGCCAGAGTTTGTAAATGAACATCTGTCAATTTTTTTTGGAGCTTCAGCAATAATTTTCTTTGCTAGATTTGTAATATGTTGGTTTAAAAAGATTGTAGAAGTGTGTTGAATCTCATCATTATTAAGCATTTCAAGCAGTGCTTCTTTTATCTTTGGGTGGTTGTGCCCAGCTGAAATACACACAATTCCACCTATTGCATCTAAGTATTCATTTCCCTTTTCATCGTAAACATAGTTGCCCTTGGCTTTTACCAGTTGGACTGGGGTTTTATAGTAAAGAAAAGCGGTAGGTAAAAAATGTTTTTTTCTAACCTCAATTATTTCTTCATTTGATTGTATTGGTTGCATTTTTTCTTTTATTGCCATACTTTTTCCTTCTTAATTTATGAACTTCTGTCTATAATTCAACAAGTTCTTTATATGTTTCTGGGCGTCTGTCTCTATAAAACTGCCATAAGTCTCTTACTTCTTTTATTTCATCCATATTTATGTCACAAACAAGTAGTTCATCTTTGTTCCTTGATGCTTGCGCTATGATATTTCCACGTGGTCCTACTGTATACGAAGAGCCATAAAATTCTCCAATATTCCAAGGAGCCTCAGTCCCTACTCTATTTATTGCACAGACAAAGTAACCATTAGCAACAGCATGAGCAGGTTGCTCAATCCTCCATAAATATTCAGATAGACCAGCAACAGTAGCTGATGGATTAAAAACAATTTCTGCTCCATTTAAACCCAGGCAGCGTGCACCATCTGGGAAATGCCTATCATAACAAATGTACACTCCGACATTTGCATATTTAGTTTTAAAAACAGGATATCCTAAGTTTCCTGGCTTAAAGAAAAACTTTTCCCAAAAGCCTTTTACTTGTGGTATGTGGTTTTTTCTATATTTCCCAAGATATGTTCCATCAGCATCTATAACAGCAGCGGTATTATAATAAACCCCTGTTATTTCAACTTCGTAAATCGGTACAATTATTACCATTTTATATTTCTTTGCATATTCACACATTAGTTTTGTGGTAGGTCCGTCTGGAATAGGTTCTGCAAGGTCGTACCATTTAGTGTCTTGTGATGGACAAAAATAAGGACCAGTAAAAACTTCCTGAAAACATAAAATTTGAATATTTTTTTTACCAGCATCATCAATAAAAGGTCTATGTGCTTCTAGCATGACTTTGCGATGTTCTTCACAAGATGCACTTGTGTCAAGCTTATTAGCCATTTGAATTAAACCAATTTTTATATTTCGTGCCATTTTGTCAATCTCCTCTTATAATATATAAGCAATCTACACTTTTGCTAAAGCTTTTCCTTCTTCAACCAATTCTTTGTTATAAGCACTTCGCTTAATATATTGCCCAAATCCTTTGTTAATAAGACTTTTACCATTGTCTATTGCAACAGAACCTCTTAAGATTATTGTTTTACACTTGCCAGTCAATTTCCATCCTTCATAAGCGGAGTAATCACAATTATGATGGTGAGTCTTAACTGAAATTGTATGATTTATCTTTGGGTCAAATATTACCAAGTCAGCATCTGAACCAATTGCAATTGTTCCTTTTTTAGGGAACATGCCAAAAATCTTAGCAGGATTAGTAGCTGTGACTTCTACAAACTTATTTAAGGAAATCTTATTTTCTAAAACCCCGTAGGTATACATAAGCTCCATTCTATGCTCAATACCAGGGGCTCCATTTGGGATTTTTGAAAAATCATTTTCACCCATTTTCTTTTGATCCATACAAAATGGACAGTGATCAGTGGCTACCGTATGAACTAATCCTTGATTAATTCCTTTCCATAAAGCTTCTCTGTCCTTTTCTTTTCTTAAAGGTGGACTCATAACCCATTTTGAACCTTCAAAGCCAGGTAGAAAATATACTGATTCATCTAAAAGCAAGTACTGAACGCAGGTCTCAACACAAACAGTTTGATTTCTTTTTGTCGCCTCTCTTACTCTATTTAAAGCTGTTTCACAAGTCAAATGGACAATATAAACCGGATGCCCACCTTGATATGCAATATCGATTATTCTTCCTGTGGCTTCAGCTTCAGCAATATCAGGGCGTGTTAAAACATGATATTTCGGGGAGAGGTTTTTATTTGTTCTAGCTTCTAGGACTAGCTCATCAATCAAATCTCCATTTTCGCAATGTGATGTAACTATACCACCATAATTTTTTATTTCATTCATTAAAGATACTATCTGGCGATCATCTACCATCAAGGCACCTTTATATGCCATGAAGATTTTGAAAGAGGTAATTCCTTTTTTTTCTACAATATCTTTAATCTCTTTTTTTGTTTCTTCGTTTAAGTTAGTTACACCAAGATGAAAAGCATAGTCAGAGACAGCATTTCCATCAGCTTTTTTATGCCATTTGTCTATTGTAGTATTAAATGATTCACCTTTGCTTTGAATTGCAAAATCAATTATTGTAGTAGTACCACCATGAAGACCAGCTAGTGTACCAGTTTCAAAAGTATCACTTGCATAGGTCCCCATGAAAGGAAGCTCCATATGAGTATGAGCATCAATCCCACCTGGAAAAATATAACAATTTTTTGCATCAATTGTTTGATCTGCTTTTATAGTTAAATCTTTACCGATGGTATGAACTTTTTCTCCTGAAACATAAATATCTGCTTCATATTTATCTATAGCAGTTACAATGGTTCCATTTTTTATTAATAATGATTTGCTCATATTTTATTTCTCTGGTTCTCTGGTTTCTGACCTCTGGTTTCTGATTCTCTAGCATTCACCATATGTTTGAATCTTTTGCCCATCTTTGTATACTAACCTTGGTATCAGTATAAAAATCTACAGAAGCTTGTCCATGAGCCTTGACGTCACCAAAGTATGAGTTTTTAGTTCCACCAAATGAGAAAAATGCCATTGGTGCTGGAACACCAATGTTTATGCCTATCATGCTTGGATCAACTTCATAGCAAAACTTTCTTGCAGCTGCACCAGAAGTAGTAAATAGAGAAGTCGTATTTCCATACTCCGAGCTATTTAACCAGTCTATTGCTTCATCTAATGATTTTACTTTTGCTAAACATATTACAGGTCCAAAGATTTCTTCCTTTGATACTTTCATGTTTCTTGCAACCCCAGTTATTACAGTGGGTCCTAAAAAATATCCTTCTGTTTGATTTACTGAAGTTCTGCCATCAACAAGAATTTTAGCTCCTTCATCTTCTGCAGATTGAATTAATGATTTGATTCTTTCTTTTGCTTCTTTTGAAATTACAGGTCCGATGTTTATAGCAGGATCCAAGCCGTCTCCAACAGTTGCTTGCTTAGCTGCTTTTACAATGCCGGCTTCAAGTTTTGAGTAAGCATCATCTCCGACTCCTAAAATTACTGAGCCTGCAAGACACCTTTGTCCCGCACACCCAGTACAGGATTCAAACACGGTTTTAACCGCGGAATCCATATTTGCGTCTTGGAGGACAACCATAAAGTTTTTTGCTCCGCCAAGGGACTGAACTCTTTTTCCTGATTTTGTAGCTGTTTCATAAACATGTTTTGCAACAGGGGTTGAACCTACAAATGAAATACCCTTAATATCAGGGTGATTACACAGAGCATTTACTACTTCTTTACTACCGTTTACAAGATTTATAACGCCCTTTGGCATTCCAGCCTCTTCAATTAATTCAAAAATTTTAATTTGGCTTAAAGGTACTCTTTCACTAGGTTTCAATATAAAAGTATTTCCACTGGCTATAGCAAAAGGCCAAAACCAGAATGGTACCATTGGTGGGAAGTTAAAAGGTGTTATTGCTGCAAATACCCCAAGAGGTCGTCTAATTGCATAGCAGTCAATTCCAGAAGCAATATCTTCTAACCCTTTTCCCATAAGAAGGGTAGGCATTCCACAAGCTACTTCTATCATTTGTATGCCGCGCCTTACGTCTCCTCTTGCTTCTTGAAGAATCTTTCCATTTTCAGTTGTGCATATCTTTGCAATTTCTTCTAAGTTTTTTTCAAGCAGGTTCTTAAGTCTAAAAAATACTTGTATTCTTTCTTCGACAGGAGTTTGTCTCCAAGATTTGAATGCTTCTTTTGCGGCATTAACAGCATCATTAATATCTTTTACCGTACCTATTGGGGTTTTTGCAATTACGGTTCCTTTTGCTGGATTTATTACATCAATGGTTTCGCTTCCACTGGATTCAACCCAACTACCATTAATATAATTTTTTACTGTTTGAGCAGATTTTCCCATTTTATCTGGATTTAACAAAGCAACTTGACCATTGTGCGGATTTGTCATAACTTCCCCTTACATTTCAATTAAAAAATAATTACAAACTTAGAGGAAATCGTACATCTTACTAATAACTTGTGTCAATTTATTATGATCTACTTCTTTACAGTCATTTATTATTGTAAATAGATTGTAAGGAATCTTAATGCTTAAATTGAGCTTCTTCTGTAGAGCCCTTCATTGCAGTAGTAGAAGACTGTCCACCAGATACAACTTGTTCAATGACATCATAATAACCAGTGCCAACTTCTTCTTGGTGTTTAACTGCTGGATTTTTAGCCTCGATCTCAGCTTGTTGGAGCCTGGAATAAGCTAACATGCCCTCTTGTTTATATTCTTTTGCAAGTTTAAGCATGCTGTGGTTAATATCATGATATCCAGAGAGAGTAACAAACTGGAATTTATAACCTAATTTCTCTAAATCTTTCTGGAAATTTTTAATTTGGTCATCACTTAATTTAGCTTTCCAGTTAAATGAAGGTGAGCAATTATATGCTAAAAGTTTTCCTGGATATTGTGCATGAATTGCTTCTGCAAACTTTTCAGCTTCTTTAAGATCTGGAGTAGATGTTTCAAACCATAACATATCAGCATATGGTGCATATGCAAGTCCTCTGGAAATAGCTTGATCGATTCCAGCCTTTACATGGTAGAAACCCTCCTCTGTTCTGCCTTTTG
Source organism: Candidatus Melainabacteria bacterium (assembly GCA_023250175.1). Lineage (GTDB taxonomy): Bacteria > Cyanobacteriota > Vampirovibrionia > 2-02-FULL-35-15 > 2-02-FULL-35-15 > JAHFBD01. Next base: position 2,669 of record JAHFBD010000006.1, on the reverse strand, counting down.
AATAGTCCACAAAAGACTTGTCATAAGGATCTATATCTGATTTAAGCAGTGAGCCACTGCCAGCATCTGTTCTAGCTATTAGAACAGTTTCTGTACCACAGACGTCAGTTGCTAACCTTGCTGTGATAAGCTTTTTAACAAACTCTCTTGTAGGTACTAAAACCTTTCCGCCTAAATGTCCACACTTTTTAAGTGCTCCTTCTTGATCTTCTAAATGTATACCACTAGCACCTGCTTTTATCAGATGTTTAATAAGCTCAAAGGTTTGAAGAACATCTCCAAAACCTGCTTCAGCATCAGCAACAAGAGGTACTAACCATTTTGTGCTATCATCTCCTTTTTCATGGTAAATCTGATCTGTCTGAGTTAAGACATTATTTATGTGCTCGACTAAATCAGGGACGCTATTTACAGGGTAAATACTTCTATCTGGAAACATTCCACGATAAGTGTTTGCGCCACTTGCAACTTGCCATCCACTAATATAAATAGCTTTTAGCCCAGCTCGTACCTGTTGAATGGCTTGTTGTGGGATCATTGCACTAAGAGTCCGAACGGCTTCTTTTTCATTCATTAGCATATTCCAAAGATCTTTACCGCCTTGTTTTGCAATGGTATATTCTTGGCTTATGTTTCCCTTGATTTTATATACGTCCTCTGCATTGTAAGTTCTAACAATTCCTTCCCATCTTGGATTCTTCTTCCATTCAGTTTCAGCTTTATTTATAAATTCTTTTTGTGTTTCAGCTTTTGGTTCTTCTTGGTTTGTTTTAATATGAGGATAGGCTTCAAGAGTTAAAAACTCAGTAAACTCTCTTTTACCTATAAGTTTTTCAAGAAGTTCTGCCGCAAGAGTAAATTTGCCTTGGTTAAACTTCTCTTCTCCAAGATTGCTTTTCATGGTTCCAAGCTCTTCACGGATTAGATTTTTTACAAGGTCAAGAGTTATTGTTTTTCCATTTGTCATTCCTGATTTATGCTCAAGCCATTGCCAAATCTGTGATCTTGAGATTTCTGCGGTTGCCGCATCTTCCATTTTATTGTTTATTGCAACACAACCATTTCCTTCAAGCCATGCAGCAAGATATTGAATGGTTACACTGATATTTGTTTTCAACCCTTTTTCTGTAATGCTTCTATTCATATCAGTAATAAAAGGCATTAAAGAGTGTGGACTCGGTGGGGTTTGTATATCGTCTCGTTTATTACCAATTTGATTTTGTCCTTTTATATGGTTGTCAAATATTTCTTTAACGATAGGTACTAATCCAGGATGTGCTACCCAAGCACCATCAAAGCCTTGTTCTACTTCTCTTTGTTTATCTTTCCTTACTTCATCCAATGCTTTATCATTGGCTTCTTTATTATTTCTTATTGGAATTAATGCAGACATTCCACCCATTGCATGGATATTCCTTTTATGGCAGGTTTTAACCAAGAGATCTGCATATGCTTTCATGAAATCCTTATCCATTGTGAGATCTTGCCTGTCTGGAAAAACATGATTAGGGTTGTTTCTAAATTTTTTAATAATGCTAAACAAATAATCCCATCTTCCAGCATTTAAACCGGATGAATGTTCTTTTAGTTCATATAACATTTCATCCATTTCATAGGCAGCTAATATTGTTTCAATAAGCTGTGTTGCTCTAATGGTACCTTCTGGAATACTAAGTTCTGTCTGTGCAAAATTAAATACATCATTCCATAATCTAGACTCAAGATGGCTTTCTTGTTTTGGGAGATAGAAGTATGGAGCACTTCCATTTTCAATTAAATTGTGAGCATTGTGATAAAAATATAATCCAAAATCAAATAATGATGCTGAGACAGGTTTTCCATTTACTAATACATGCTCTTCATTTAAATGCCATCCTCTGGGTCTTAATTTAAGAGTTGCAACTTTATCTTTTAATGCATATTCTTTCCCTTCAGGACTTTTATAAGTAATACTTTTATTAACGGCATCTTTTAAATTAATTTGACCTTCAATATTGTTTTGCCAGGTTGGAGAATTTGAGTCCTCAAAGTCCGCCATAAAAACATGGGCTCCAGAGTTAAGTGCATTAATTATCATTTTTCTATCTACGGGACCTGTAATTTCTACCTTGCGTTCTATTAAATCATCAGGGATTAAAGCTGCTTTCCAGTCGGATTCACGAATACTTTGTGTTTCAGGAAGAAAATTTGGCAAAATCCCATTATCTAAATCTTTTTGTCTAACTTTTCTGTTTTCTAAAATGGTTTGTCTTCTTGATTCAAACTCATTGTGTAATTTTTCAATAAAATTAAGTGCATCAGGGGTTAGTATTTCCCTGTATGCTTTAAATACGGGTCCAGTAATTTTAACTCCATCAATTTTCATGATTAAATCCTCCGTGATTTAATATTGCTATTAATTTTTTACTTATTAATCTTGTAACTTACAAAATCTCAAAATTAAATTACAAATATCATACAACACCCAATCTGTCATCACTAAACACTTTTCGGTTAATACAATTTTTAATTTATCTTTTAATTTTTTTAGTGTACTATATTAAAACTCAAATTTTATACCCCAATTAATTTAAGAATTTTTATGATTAAACTTACTATTACTCCACAAATATTCAAATCACAAGGATTTCAACAAAACACTTTAAAGACAAATACTGAGAATGAGTTAA
>JAHFBD010000153.1 GCA_023250175.1 Candidatus Melainabacteria bacterium | reverse complement strand
GCTAATGGATCTTTTATAACTGCCTAATAATCAATAGTCCTTAGTACGGGTTGAAATAACTCTGTATCTTTTTTACAGGCAGTACTAAAAATGCACTTTGGGCAGTCTGGCTCTTGCATTTCAGGACAATATCTCCTGGCTAACCACAAAGTATGGTCAAGAAATGACATTGGGCGACCAGACTTTTCTATTATCTCTTGCATAACTTCATAAACTGCTAAACGAATTCGTTTTTCTGATTCTTCGGTAGTCCACTGTCGAGCTTTGTTTATTCCTTGCTCAGATCCATCAAGCTCAACAAGACCAAGCCTAAGAGCCACTCTCATTAAATGATAATCAATGATTGGCTTCCAGCTTTCAGGATCTTTCACATCTAAGTATGCTTCTGGGCGATTAGCTAAAGTCATTGCTAAAAGTAAAGCTTTCTTCTGTAGTGGATCCTGACTAAAACCTGGGATTTCACTTAACTGATTCAAATACGATTGAAGTGGTTTTTCTGTATTATTAGACTCAGTAACAATTTCTTGAGGGCTTGTTTTATTTTCAAGAAACCAATTCCCATATGCATTTGTTATTTCAAGCCGTTTATTAAAGTCCTGAAAAGGAATGATTCCTTTATCATCAATAAATATTTCATTTTCTAATTCATTACTATCTAGAGTAGCTAAGTATTTAGGTTCAAAAATGTTTTCATTTTTATTAAGTGAATTTATAAGTGCTTTCCATAGCAAGTCAGAACCTTTTGATTCCTTTCCTTTAATTAAGCCAACTAAAGGCTTCTCGTATCCATTACTATCTCCAAGCCAAAATGCAAATTGGTGTAAGCAAGCAAAAGAAAAAAAGTTTACTGCCTGTGGATGATTTAAAGGTGGATACATATCAGAAGCTACTATTTCTTTATCACCCTTTTTAAAGCTATAAAAGTTTAATCCTTGTTCTTCTTTAGGTAGATTTTTTATAACCTCTGCAATTTTATTAGCCTGACCATAGTTTATTTTTACTTGTGGAATTTGCATGCTGACACCCCTACTAATTTTGTAATAATTTTCTTGCAATTATTTTACATTACCAAGACTTTGTAAGGGCAAGTTAATTGTTAAGATAGAAATACTTTACATAAATCTTAACGGCAAAATACATGCGTTATCCAAAAGCAAGTGAGGGCTAATTATATGACTAATCCAATAGATCCAATAACTTCAAAAAGGGCAGGTTTACCAGTAGTAACTCCCATTAAAGAAGATCCTACGACAGTCTTAAATAAAGAGATAAAAAAAGAAGATGATCCTAAACCAGCTTTAAACCCTACACAAACAGCAGAAGCACAAAGATTGGCTTCACTTATAGCAAGACCTGATTTATTAGTTGCTGGCGATTCTCTAATATCTGCAGATCTATTGCCTTGTGGCACATTAGATCCTGCTTCAATTAAAACTAGTGACATTAAAACTTATGGAAACATTGTAGTTATAATTACTGGTCCATTTGCAGGTGGAAAGGACACTGTTGCTAAAGAGTTAGTAAATGAGAGTACTTTAAACATAACCAAAGCTGTTTTATACACTACAAGACCAATTGGCAAAAATGAAACAACCGGCGTTGATTATAATTTTTTAACAAAAGAACAATTTATAGAGATGCGAGATAGAAATGAGCTTCTTAGCTGGAATGAGCTTGAGCCTGGGTTTTATGGAGTTGGGCTTACTGCTACCAAAAAATTGCTTGAATCAGGCAAAGATGTAATTGCTGTAGTAGGTCCAACAGTTGCCACCCCATTGAAAAAAGGATTAACAATTGCAAATATACCCTATATAGAAATATTTGTTTCACCTATATCAAAGGATACTTTACTCGAGCCAAACGGGGTTAACATTGCAATTGAAAATTTAAAAGAGAGAATTAGAAAGAGAAATAGAGGTGGAACTGATGAAACGAAGCTAGATTTGCTAATGCAGAGATCTAAAGGGTGGCTAAATGATCCAGGAAGGTTTCAACATATTGTTGAAAATCCTGATGGGAAACTGGATCTAGCAATGACTTCTATTAAAGACTTAATAAAAACCAAAAAGTCTAATGAGTCTAAAGCTATAGTTTTTACTCAAGATTCAGCATCATTACAGTTTGAAAAAACAGGTGCAATTGATGATGAGTTTTTTAAATTACACAACTTAAAATCCAATGGTAACATCGCTGTTATTATTTCAGGTCCGTCTGGCGCTGGTAAAGGAACCGTGCTCAATGAAGTATTTAAGGATGGCTCTATAAAAATTGGAAAAGCTTTAAGTTCTACATCTAGGAAACCACGTCCAAATGAAAAAGATGGCGTTGACTACTATTTTGTAAGTAAAGAAGAATTTGAAAATAAAATCAAAGCTAATGAACTATTACAATGGTGGGTTGGGACTAATGCAAATTATTATGGTTCAAGTGAAAAGCAAATACAAGAACTGTTTGATAGTAGCAATGATGCAGTACTTGATATGGATATAAAAGGTTCAAACTTCTTTCGATATGTCTTAAAAAGACTCAATGTTCCATTTGTAGATGTATTTATATCCCCGGTTCCAACAGATACTTTAAAAGATGCAAATGGTATTGAGGCGGCAAAAAAGATCTTACGTGAAAGACTAGGTAATCGTGGAAGTGGTGAAACATTAGCACAAATAGAAGACAGAGTGAACAAAGCTGTAGAATACTTAAATGCAGCAAATACATTTACTCACATAATTGAAAATACTGATGGAAAGCTTAATGAGACTGTTGACAAGTTTATAAAGATTATTAAAGATAAAAAGGGTGAGCTTCAAGGTTAGTAATAAATCTGATGTAAGATACTAAACTAAATGGACCCTATTAAAAGAACAAATGCTGCAACAAACATTGTTTACAGTATAATCAAAAATCCTTCTCAAGAAGAAAAAAATAAGCTATCTGATAAGATTGAAGATATCCTTTCTAAAAATGGATATGGTGGTCGTGTCTTAAAACATAGACCCTATGACAAATTACCTTTTATAATCATTGAAATTAAAAAAAACGAAGATGAAACTATGCTAAGGAAAAATATTTTAGACTTACTTCAGATGAACGGTGCAACAGATGGGAAAAGTAATCACTGTGATGTAATTTTAGATGGAGTAAAAATCTTTATTGCCCCAGATAATTTGGTTTATATTTAACAAAAATAGAGGAGAGGTATATGGACCCAATAAACAAAGGACAAATCTTTACAGGACGACCTGATTTAAGCAAAATAGTTCAAATACCACAAGAAGTGCCTATTGAAAAAAGAGAAGGGGTTGCTAAAAAAATAAACGACATCTTATCAAACAATGGATATCCACCATCAAATGATCTAAAAATATTACCTGATATATATAGAAGCCATGTAGCAATTTTTCTTGAGCCTAACCTAATGGGGGAAAGACATAACATCATAAATATACTCAAGCAAAATGGTGCACAAGATGATACTAGTACAAGAAACAGTATAAAGCTCGATGATGTAAAAATAACGGTTTATGAGATACAGTACTATAAGCCACTTAAAACTCCTTCAATATAATCGGCTATAAAATATACACTTAAGTTTTACGTAGCAATTGCTCTATTAAATAATCAATAGTAAAATAAGCATTATAATAATTATTGAAAGGAATATCACATGGGTACATCAATTCCACCAGGAGGATTTATTCCAGGACATAAAACCCCAGGAAAACTTGACTTGAGTAAAATAATAATACTTCAACCATCTAATGAAGACATGAATAAAGCCGTACAAAAAATCACAGGTATTTTATCTGAAAATGGACTTTTAAATCAAGTTATAATTACAGCCCCTCGCTCCCAAACACTACCAACAATTGAAATCTCTTCAAGTGTAGATAAAGAAACTATTGCAAGTTTACTTGAACAGAATGGCGCTATTGAAATAGCAAGTGGAAAGAACTTCTATTTTACAGGTATAAGTACAGTGCTCGATGGCATAGTAGTTGATATTAAGGACTCTGGGGCATATCTTTAAGTTTTAATAGAGCTATTGTTTTTTTTATTTCCTTTCTAATCTCTGTACTTGAAATGCTTATTAGTTTTGTGTGAACAAGTGACCACTGGAGATCTTTAATCTTTGGGGGTTTTATTTTATGAGCATAACGTGGCAATACTAGAAATGTTACTAGTTTTACAAGCTCTTTTGCATTCCTCCACGTGTGTAAATTTTCAAATTCATCTTGCCCAATTAAAAAATAGAGTTGTGAAACGGGTGGTAGAAGATTGGAGATTATAAGTTTTTTAACAGTATCTACCGTATAACATGGTTTCTTTTTATTTATCTCAACATCCAAAGCTTTAAAATATTTTTTTTGTTTTATTGCCGACTTAATAAGTTCAAATCTTGTTTCAGCCGGTAATAAATTTGTTTTTGATTTGTGAGGAGGAACCCCACACGGAATAAAGTAAACACAAGAAAGCTTATATTCTTTTCTTGCAGCTTCTGCCATTGTTATATGGCCTATATGTACAGGATTAAAAGTGCCTCCAAAAAGACCTATCTTTTTCATTGCGTAAATAATTATCTCACTTATCTTTTCACATTTACTATAACTATAATTCTTATTTCCCCTTTTGCCCTGGCTTCCGTGACACACTTGTTAAAATACGCTAAAATAATGAACCTATACTATATGCCAACTGAAACAAAAACAAAATTAAAAAGGACACACTACTGTGGTGAAATAAAAGAGTCAAATATTGGGACCTCCGTTACTTTAGCAGGCTGGGTAGATACTATTCGTGATTTAGGTGGAATTATATTTATTGAATTAAGAGATCATACCGGAAGGTTTCAAGTAGTTGCAGATCCTGCAAAGAATAAAGAAGTACATAAAATATTTGAAAAATTGCACAATGAGTATGTAATTATAATTAAAGGCTCCGTTACTAAACGTCCTCAAGGTACAGAAAATGTAGGTTCAGTTACTGGCACTACTGAAATATATCCTGCAGACGTTGAACTTTTAAATAAATCAAAACCTCTTCCATTTATGTTAGATCAAGCAGAAGAAGTGGATGAAAATTTACGTTTAAAATATCGATTTTTAGATCTCCGTCGTGAAAAGATGCAGAAGACTTTTTTTATACGACATAAGATTACTCAAGCTATAAGAACAAAGTTAAATGAACTTGGGTTTTATGAGCTTGAAACACCTATCCTTACAAAAGCTACACCTGAAGGAGCCCGTGATTATCTAGTGCCAAGCAGAGTTCAACCAGGAAAGTTTTTTGCATTACCTCAATCACCCCAATTGTTCAAACAGCTTTTTATGATGAGTGGTTTCCCAAAATATTATCAAATTGCAAGATGCTTTAGGGATGAAGATTTAAGAGCTGATAGACAGCCAGAGTTTACACAGGTAGATCTTGAAATGTCATTTATTGATATGGAGGATATACTTTGCGCTGTTGAAGAAGTCTTGGTTAGTGCATTTAATGCTGCCAGTGTAACAGTAAAGAGACCATTTCCACGAATGGATTATGATAAAGCAATGGCACTATATGGCTCAGATAAGCCTGATCTTAGGTTTGGATTAGAGTTTATTGATCTTACTGACAT
>JAHFBD010000152.1 GCA_023250175.1 Candidatus Melainabacteria bacterium | reverse complement strand
GCTAGTTCTGATTCAGTAGCAAATTTAACCTGGGCTTTAATATCCAACGAAGCCTTGTTTAAAACTTCTGTTAAACTATTATCATTTTTTGTTTGTTCTAATACTTTAGAATACTCAATTCCATATAAATCAATCAAGTGTTTTACAACCTCAGGACTAACGTTATAAGCTAATTTTGAGAGTTTTACTTGTTCGTTTTTATAAGCATCAATATTAGAATCCACATTTCTAAGTAGTGGCTTCACTTTGGTAAGACTCGATACAAATTTATAATTTAATTTTTTATATATTAAATCAACAACTTCTTCTGACAAGCTTCTATAAGTAGTTAATTTTCCACCAACAGAAACAAAATTATTAATCCCTTCAGATTTATGATCAATTGCAAAATGTTTTCTTGTAATGCTTCCAGGATCTGATTTTTTTGTATGTGGTAATGGTCTAACCCCACTATAGGTATACAAGATATCTTCAGTTGTAATTTTTTGTTCTCTTAAAATGTTGTTGGTTTCATTAATTAAGTAATTAATCTCATCATTTGATGCTTTAATAGAATTTAAGTTTTCAGAGAAAGGCAAATCTGTCGTTCCTATCAAATAATAACTTTGCCATGGAATTATAAAAAATGGTCTACCATCAGACTTTGCACTTACATATAATGCATGTTCTGGACCACCCTTAAATTTTTTAACAATAATATGGCTTCCTTTAGTTCCACCAATTTTTCTTGGAATATTTTTTTCTGTCAATCCACACAATGAATCCACCCATGGTCCAGAAGCATTGATAATCATCTTGCCACTTACTTTATGAACTGTCTCCGCCAACAAATCAACGAACTCTACAGACGATATTTTATTTGATTGAACATTAATACCTGTAACCTCTGCATGATTTAAGATTAAAGCATTATTTTCTTTAGCCATTAAAACATTTTCTAAACAAAGTCTTTCAGGATAAGTAACCTGAGCATCATAGTAAATAGCGCCACCAGTTAAGCTATCTTGTTTAATGGAAGGTTCATAGTCAATAAAATCATCCTTATACATTATTTTATGAGCTGGCAATGATTTATCATAAGATAAAAGATCATAAAGGATCATTCCAAGCTTAACTAAAAAGAGTCCTCTTTTATCATTTTTATAGACAGGAATAGCTAACTCTAATTTTTGAACTAAGTGATTTGCATTTTTTAAAAGGAGTTCTCTTTCCCGCAACGATTCTCTAACCAAGCGAAATTCAAAGTGCTCTAAATATCTTAATCCTCCATGAATAAGCCTTGTAGAAGCACTTGTACAACCAGCTCCAAAATCTTCTTTTTCAAGGAGTAAAACCTTTAACCCTCTTTCAGATGCATCCCTGGCAATACCAGCACCATTAATACCTCCACCAATTACAATCAGATCAAATTCTTGATTTAACTCTGCTTCATGAAATCTTTGAATCATATGACTTGGTTTACAACTTTTGTCTTTAATGGTTTCTGACTTGTTTATTGTCACTTTATTTTCATCAGCTTGTGACAATAAAACTGCTCTACACCTTTCAAGAAGAGCCGGCAGTTGAGTTGTTCCAGAAATTTTCATATCAAAATAATTCTATAATGCTGCTCATATGGTATCAAAACAATTAAATGAATGTGTTAAAAATCAATGACATAAACATACATATATGTTATAAATAACTAATGTTTTGTATGTTTTGTGAAGCAGAAGTTGAAGAATATGAATTCAACTGTAATAAGCATAAAACCTGTCCTTGTGGTTTTATAATGCTTGATTGCTCAGAAACTATTGCCTACAAACAATTATCTAGTTATTACAAGACAAGAGAGAATTAATATTTTGGGAATTAATAAGTACATTGGAATTTTAGGAATTATTGCTATCTTGCTTATTAGTTATTTGTTTTCCAATAACAAAAAAATTATCAATTTAAAACTTGTTTTTATTGGATTGTTATTTCAGTTGCTTACAGGGGTATTTATTTTAAAATTTCCACCCGGGAAATATTTATTTGAGTTGCTTGCTAAAGGCGTTACCACGATATTAGAACTATCCAGAGAAGGAGGACGTTTTGTATTTGGGATATTAGCTAATGAACCATTGCTTTCACACCACTTTGGTAAAGAGTTTGGTTTTATATTTATAATTCAAATCGTGCCTACAATAATTTTTGTTTGTGCTCTTGTTTCTGCCTTATATTATTTTGGTATTTTACAAGTAATCATTAAAGTATTTGCCTGGATATTTAATAAGTCTTTAGGAGTAAGTGGTGCTGAAGCATTAGCAAATACCAGTGTTGCAATTGTCGGTCAAGTAGAGTCTGCCATTGTTGTTCAGCCTTATCTCTCTAAAATGACACGTTCAGAACTCCTTACAATAATGACTGGTGGTATGGCATGTATATCTGGCTCTCTTATGGCAATATATAGCAGCCTTGGTGTACAAGCAGAGTATTTGCTTGCTGCAAGCTTTATGGCTATTCCTGGTAGTTTTGTATTATCTAAAATATTTTATCCCGAAGATGACACACCCGTTACAAAAAATCTTGTTAACATCAATCTCTCCATAAAAGAAAAAAGTTTAGTAGAAGCCATCTTAGATGGTGCTTTTAGTGGTGCAAAAATTTGTGTCGGTGTTATTGCTATGTTATTAGCTTTTATAAGCCTGGTTTCAATGGTAGATAAATTACTGTTTACATTAAACCATTCACTAAGCTTAAAAATGATTTTTGGTTATCTTTTCACCCCGCTTATTTATTTATTTGGGGTACCAAAAGATGATGTTTCAACAGTAGCTCAATTATTAGGTACAAAGATTTCATTGAATGAATTTATTGCATATATTGATCTTTCGAAACAAATTACATTAAATACTCTTAGTTCAAAAAGTATATTAATTACTACTTTTCTTTTATGTGGTTTTGCTAATTTTTCAAGCATTGCAATCCAAGTAGGTGGCTTATCACAAATGGCACCAGACAGAAAAAGCGATCTTGCTAGTCTTGGTTTAAAAGCTATGATTTGTGGTGCACTAACATCCTGCATATCTGCCTGTATTGCTGGCATGTTAGTATAAGCTAATGTGTAATAAAATTTCGGACTTTTTTATCATTAAAGGATTTGTCCGATTTATTCGGCAAATCCGAGTTAGTGAAAGGAATTAGCAGAAGGAAGCGCAAACTTGTTTTGCGCTATTATAAAAGTCCCCGTAGCTCAATGGATAGAGCATTGCTTTCCGAAGGCAAGGGTTGCAGGTTCAAGTCCTGTCGGGGACAAATTCATTTTTTTTATGCCGCAAAACAAGTTTGCGGCTAGAGAAAGCTTTGTAGCAAACTTTGTTTAAGATTAATTTAATAAAAAAATAAATTAAATTTAATTAAAACTATATAAAATAAACCTAGAAACATCCTTTTATATATTTATAAGAAATAATATAAAAAAAGAGAGAAATTATGTTTATTTTAGATATGCAAATACTTCCAGGACAATCAGGGCAACTGCCTAAGAAACCAACAACTTCACCTGAAGTATTAAACCTTAGAGAGAGGCTTAGGTCAGAAGAACCCCAAAAAACATATAGAACTGGTGATACTGATGTAATTGCGAGCGTTATTAAATCTGTCGGAAGATTATTCAAGGGACTTTTTGATTAACTAACTAAAAAGCTTTAAATCATTTACTTAGAAATATTACGCTAGCTAGGTAGTAACCTTCAGTCCTTAATAACTTAATCGCAACCGCGATATATATTGAATTGCTGCCTTTATAGATCTAATTACTGCTTTTGCTGGTTAGCTTTTTGCTTTAATTCAATAGCATCTAGTGTAGATAAAACTACATTTACATGGTTAGGTACAACTTCTTTTGCTGCTTCAACAAACTTTCTAGCATCCTGTATTCCTTTTGGAGTTAAGTTGCCATTACCATCCAATTCAAATCTTTTAGAATGCACAAACTTATGTGCTTCTTCTGGTTCAAGTTTTCCATTTACCTTTCCATCTACATTCCCGTCTGCTTGCATTAAAGGTACAGAATTATGATATGGTGTATGAAATTGTTCAGGATGTCCTACTAATTCGCTCACACCTGCTCCAGCTGCAAATATGCTTGATGGGACTATGTAAAAGGCCATTATTTCTTTCCAAGTTGCTTGCCTACTACTAATATGCTTTATATAATTTATCAACGCTCCCATAATTCCTCCTAAAATTAAATACTAAATTCTTAATGGTTTTAAATATAGCATAATTTTTTACATCAACTTTCTCTCACCCGAAAATAAAGAAATCATAAAGTAGGTTAGAGTACCTTGGTAAATGGGTTTGATGAGGATTGAAAAGTTGGGTTAAGAAGTAATACTAGCTTTGACTCTTGCTTCTAATTTTAAATGTAATAGAATGATAAGCATTTAAAATAATAATAGCTGGAAATAATAATGAGAATTTCATTACCTGTAATATCAAAGCCTATACAAAAACTAAATATTGAAAAATCTTCCAGTTTGCCTGAATGGTACTACATAACAATACTTTCTAACTTTGCTAAGGGATATGACAAATATTCCCGATGTTACTCAAAACAAAATATTCCAGAAAGTACTTTTCCTGATAAGTTTTTTTTATTAAAACCAGAAGAGCTAAATATTGGAATTGCTAAGAATTTGCGCTTACTTGAAAAATTAAATCTAAAAGGTAATCGACTAATAGCCCTAAAAACAAGAACAGCAGAGAATGAAACTCGCACTGATCACCCAACAGGTCTTGGTCAGTACATCTCTCAAAATCATATTGATATAGAGTCTGTTTACTTTATTAATATAAATGAAAATAAGATAGAGCTAGAATCAGTTATTATTGAAGATATTATTGCTAAATCACATCAAGTATTAGGTACTGAGCTAATTCCCTGGAACAAATTAACTCCAAGAAGTATTTCAATTCTTCCTATTGCAATGGCTTGCCAAGCAGATTGCAAATTTTGTTTTTCTAAAGCATCTGCATCTTCTGAGTTTGAAGGACATATTCATGATTGGGACCGTATTCAAACAACATTACAAGAAGCTAAAAATCATGGGGCCGAACGTGTAGTAATTACAGGAGGGGGAGAACCTACTTTATTGAAAAGCAAAGATCTTCTCCGTCTAGTACATGAAAGCTCTAAAGTCTTTAGCAAGGTTGTTTTAATTAATAATGGATACAAGCTTGCAAGCATACCTCTACAAGAACAGTTAAAAACACTTCTAGAACTTGATGAGGCTGGTTTAAATACAATAGCCATTTCACGACATCATCATAATACAGACAAAAATACTGAGATTATGGGATTAGATACTTTAACTGAGACTCTAATAGATACTTTAACTACAAATCAAAATCAGTTTAAAAAATTAAAGCCACGCCTTATTTGTGTTTTACAAAAAGGAGGTATCGATACTGAAGAAGAACTTAAACAATACTTATCCTGGGCAGTAAAACATGGGGTACATGAAATTAACTTTAAAGAATTATATGTTTCAACTAATGAAGAATCTACATATAGTAACCATGAAAATAATAAATATAGTGCCAAACACCAAGTTTCATTAAAACTTATTTTAGATTTTGCTAAAAAGTATGGATGGGAGAAAGTTTCAGAGTTGCCTTGGGGCTCACCAATTTTTAAAGGCATGTGGAATGGTAAGGAACTACAAAT
>JAHFBD010000151.1 GCA_023250175.1 Candidatus Melainabacteria bacterium | reverse complement strand
TAATCGCCATACTTCTGGATCACACTCTGGATGAGCAATAACTACAGCTTCAGGATATTTTTCCCGCATAACATAAACATCTTTCGGTGTTATTTGATAGTGAGTTGGACAAAAACCATCATAAATATGAAGTTTTTTATCAGGTAATTGTTCTTGAACCCAGACCCCTAAACCTTTATCAGGAGCAAATATTAGCTCTCTTTCGCTAAATGAATTAACAACCTCAACAGCATTAGTGCTTGTACAGCATGCATCTGATTCTGCTTTTACAGCAGCACTTGAGTTTATATAACAAACCACAGGAGCTCCAGGATTTTCATTTTTAAAGGCTTGTAAATCTTCCGGCGAAATCATATCAGCCATAGGACAACCTGACTGTAAATCTGGCAATAAAACTGTCTTATTTGGATTTAAAAGCTTTGCGGTCTCTGCCATAAAATGCACACCGCAAAAAATAATAATATCAGCATCTGTTTTTGCTGCATATCTGGATAAAGCTAAACTATCACCCACATGATCAGCAATATCCTGAACCTCAAGTCTTTGATAAATATGCGTTAATATAATTGCTTTTTTCTCTGTCGCTAATTTCTTGATTTGAATCTTTAAAGATTCAGCATCTCTTTGTGGTAATTGCTTACCATTTGAGATTATATTTATATCAATAGGTTTTAAAATCTGAGTAACCATAGTTTTAAAAATATAGTTTTTTATAATTATATGACCTTATTTTAAAATTGGTACTAATTCACTTTCATTTTTTTGTATTTCCCAAGATAATTGCTTATTTTCATTAAAAATACTATGTTTAAACTCTTTAGACAATTCTTTACAATCTTCTCGATAATGAACGCCTAAGCTATGATCTCTGAAAATCGAAGCTTTTGTTATTAGTTTTGAAAGTAATATCATATTTTTTAACTCTTGAACCTGATATTGAAATGCCAATAAATTAGTGTTTACTTTACTTTCTAACTCTGTAAGCCATTGAAGATGTTCATTCAAAGTATTTTTATTTCTCAAAAGTGATATGGCTTTAGTATTTCTATCCTGTAATTCCTTTATAAGGCTTTTTAAGCCATCATCATCAATTGAGTTTGAATCAAAATCTACATCTAAAGATTCTAATTGTGGCAATTCAACTTCCGGAATTGACAATAATCTCTCAACCAACAAATGTGGAACTACTATACATTCAAGCAATGAATTACTAGCTAACCGGTTAGCTCCATGAAAACCGCTTGATGCTACCTCACCAATAGCCCACAAAGCTGAGATATTGGTACTTCCAAAAACATCTGTTTTTATACCACCAATTAAATAGTGTGCCGCTGGTGAAACCGGTATACCCTTTTCAAACAGAGCAATATTTCTATTTAAACATTCCTTATAAATAGTAGGAAATCTATTAATAAAATACTCTTCTTTAAAGGTGCTAAGATCAAGATACACAAATCCAGACATAGTTTTTCCCATCTCCGCCAATATTGCTCTAGCTAAAACATCTCTTGGGGCAAGCTCTCCAAGCTCATGGTAATGTTTAGCAAAATATTCTCCATTTATATTTTTTAATCTCCCACCTTCTCCACGAATAGCTTCTGTAACTAAGAAAGGATCCCCCTTACCAAGAAAAACTGTCGGATGGAATTGAATCATTTCAAGATCCTGAACACAAACCCCAGCACGATATGCCATTGCAATCCCATCACCAGTACATACCACAGGATTTGTCGTATATTTATAAAGTTGTCCCACTCCACCACTTGCAAGAATTATATTTTTCCCAAGAACAATATATTTATTCTTTGTTACATCTTCAACCAACACTCCAAAAGCGTTACCATTAGGATCTTTTAAGAGACTTAATACACAGGTTCCTTGAGATATAGAAATATTAGGTTCTCTGCAAACTTTATCAATAAGCGTTTTAGTGATTATTCTTCCAGAAGCATCACCACCCACATGTACAACTCTTGGAACAGAGTGAGCTGCTTCCTTTGTCTGATGAAGGACATTTTCTGACTCAGGGTTTAAGTCAAACTTAACACCATATGAAATCAATTTTTCAAAAGCATATATTGAACGACTGATTATTTGATTAGCATTTTTTAAATCACATAAAGGAGTACCAGCTCTTAAAGTATCTTCCAAGTGCTTGTCTACACTATCAAACTTCCCCAGAGGTACCGATATCCCCCCTTGAGCATAAAGGCTAGAACTTTCTGTTACAGCTTCCTTAGTAATTAGACAAACTGACTTATTGTTTTTCCCTAATTCAAGGGCACAGATTAAACCACTAATTCCTGAACCAATTACAATAACATCAAATTTTGCAGCAACATCAATTTTCATATGCAATAGTATAGTACAGGTCTATATGATGTGCGAATAAAAACAAATAGAATAAGAAACTTACTCTATCCGTATTGACCTTAGTTTATCTAGCATCTAATGAAAAATCTATCCACCTTGAATTCTTAACCATATAACTTGTTGAAATATAATTAATACCAGACTCAGCATATCCTACAATATTCTCTTTATTAATTTGTCCACTAACTTCTGTAAGTATATTTTTAGGTACAAGCTTCAACCCATTATTCAGATCAGAAACATTCCAATTATCAAACATGATAATATCCGGGCTACCATTAATAGCTTCTTCTAATTCTTTCAAATTGCTTACTTCAACCTCGATTTTATATTTATTCCCATAGCATTTCCTTGTTTGAATAATAGCTTTTTCTACACTACCAACAATTTTAATATGGTTATCCTTAATTAAAACCATTTCACTTAAATTAAATCTGTGATTCTTCGCTCCTCCGGCTAAAACAGCAGTTCTTTCTAATTTTCGTAAGCCTGGAGTTGTTTTCCTTGTATCAAGCAAGATTACATTTGTATGTTTAATAAGTTCTATTAGTTCTCTTGTTAACGTTGCAATTCCTGACAAATGACTTACTAAATTTAAAGCAGTGCGTTCTCCTTGTAAAAGAAAATTTGTACTGCCAAACAAAGTAGCAATGACAGTTTTGGCTGTAATACTATCACCATCAAAAAATTTGTTTTCAACTTTTATATCTACATTAAAGGCATCAAAAACACTTTTAAAGAAATGCATACCTGCTAACACTGCATTTTCATTTACTATAAGCTCAAAAGTAGATTTAATATTTTTATCTATTAAACAATCAGTAGTAATATCATTATCTGGAAACAAATCTTCATCAAGAGCATTTAAAATAACGTCATTCTTCTTCATCATCATTTTTCACATCTTTAATATTTTTAGCATTATCAACATCTTTCACATTCTCAGAGTTTTTCACCTTCTCTTCATTCTTTGACTTATTTTTAGATCCATATTTCTCCAGGTGTTCAGCTAAGACTTCATCAAAAGGCTTATCTTCCGGCAAAAGTAATTTTTGGCCAACTTTTAACTTAAATTTCTTATCTCCTCTAACTAACTCAATCATTGGGTCATCACTTCTAGACTTGCTTTTAATAATCTGCTTCACATACCAATCTTCAATAGGATCAAGCAAGGAAACTTCAACCCTGTCTGGAACTGCCATACCTAAAGAAGTTTTTAATTTCGTTTCTCTTGCAGCCTTATCATCACTTGGTACAACTGAATAATCTACTGTATAAACATTTACCAATGCAAGATTTTTATCAATTGTAGATAAAATACCTACCAATTCTACCTGTTTTCTTTCTAAATTAATCTCAGGAGGTGGTTTATCTTCTTCTTTCACATCTTTAGAAGTTTCAATAACTGGTGGTAAGACTTGTTCTTCCCCAAATGGATCCAACCGTTCTTCTAATGCTTCTCGAGCAGTTTGA
Source organism: Candidatus Melainabacteria bacterium (assembly GCA_023250175.1). Classification (GTDB taxonomy): domain Bacteria; phylum Cyanobacteriota; class Vampirovibrionia; order 2-02-FULL-35-15; family 2-02-FULL-35-15; genus JAHFBD01. The sequence goes on along the minus strand of JAHFBD010000151.1, from coordinate 1,903 downwards.
ATTGATGTTTCCCTATCTTTATCAGTTATAAGATTCAAAGCAATTTTATTTTCTTCCTCATTTCTTTTTTGTTCAAGAGCTTGAATATTTTTTTTATTTTCTAATATTTGTTTTTTCCTAAGAAGTGCACTGTTCTTGTTATAAGCTGGAATCTTATTAGGCAAATTCCGGATTACAATTTTTTCACTGGCATGTCTAGAATCAAGCCTGGATACAACTTCAGGAAAGACATAAATCCACGCCAGATAACTAAGAGTAGCAGTTAAACCACCTAACAGTATTATCCCAACAGGAGATAACCTGCCTCCTTTTAATTTATCAAACATATTTTTTGCCTTTCCACTAACCTCTATATTACTAGGTAACTCAAGAGGATTTGTAAAAGTTACATTAGAATTAACACTTCCAGGTTCATCTTTAAAAACATTTATTTGTAACAAATCATCAGGAATCTCTGGTGCTAAAGCTTTTAACATACCTGGTTGAAGCTTAATTTCTTCTATCCTAATATTTTCAATAATTTTAGACTCTTCTTCAAATGCTTTATTTTTAAATATTAATTCTTCAAATTTCTCTACCGCCGGTTCTTCTTTTTTCTTACTAATCTCTCCTAAATTATCCACAATTGGAGTATTCTCAACATCTAACAACTCTGATTCAAGACTTCCCTGAACAATATCATCAAGCCCAAAATAATCTTGTTTTGAAGATAACCAGGGAAAAGCTAAATTTTCTACAGGTTTTTCTTCTTTTCTTATTTCTTCTGGTTCTCTTTTAACAATTTCAGAAGAAACCCAATCATCTGTTTTTAAAAAATATGGTTTCTTTAAATTTTTGTTCTTTTTATTTTTTTTCTTTTTTGTTCCAGTCTTATGTTCTAGTGGAGGCCAAACAAATGAAGTTTGCTCCCCAGAAGTACTAATGATATCTTCCTTAAAAGGCGGCAAAGAAACTGTACTTGGCGAAAGAATTACATTCTCTTCTTCTTGAACAATCTGAGCATCAAGATTAAAAGTAACAGGTTGTTCTTGTTTTATTTCACTTCTTACCTCTTCTTGAAGCTTTTCATTAATTACAGCTATTTCATCTTCTTGTTCACCTAAATCATCGTCAGTCTCTTGAATAAGCTTTTCTTCTACTATTTTCTTTTCTTCTATTTTTTTCTCTTCCTTAGAATCTTTTTTTTGAAAAGATTCAGCAAGTTGCTCTATACTTTCTTCCTTTTCTACATTTTTTTTCCTTAAAGGACTGATATATTTAGATTCACCAAACTCACTTGACTTAACCAGTTCCTTCTCAGTATGCCTAGTTTCTGATAGAGCTGTTTCCAAGATTTTCTCATCTAATAAAATCCTTGTAATATTTTTAGTTTTTAGAGCATCTTCGAGATTTTGAAATTTTGATAGCTTGATTTTTTTAAAGTTTACTCGCGGTACACTTTTTAAAGATGAGACAGATACAGATAATATCCTTTTATCAAAGGTCCCACCTAACTCAAATAAAATCTCTTCATTTTGTCTTAAGACAGTCATCGTTTTTACAATTTTACAAATAATTTATGCTATATCTTTAAGATAATAAGTACAGCAAAGCAAATTGAAAACTAATATGTTGTCTATTTAGTAATAGGAATTACTCTTAATAACTCTTCAAGTGTAGTTTTTCTCTTTCTAACTTTTTGAATTGCTGCATGAGCAAGCGAAGGTACTCCAAGTTTGACTAATTCAGCTTTAATTTCATTTAAATTTGGTCTTTCTTGAATCATTTGCTGAATCTTATCATTAACAGGCATAATTTCAAATACACCTTCCCGACCAGAATACCCTAAATTACCACACTTTTGACAACCTACTGCTTTTCCAAAGACCTCATCAGTAGATGACGTTAAATGTAATAACTCTAG
>JAHFBD010000150.1 GCA_023250175.1 Candidatus Melainabacteria bacterium | reverse complement strand
GAATAAGATCTGGTTGATTAAAAGCAGTCAAAATAACTGTTGGAACCCTCTTATTTAAGGCTATTTGAATTTCTTCTGCAGCTTCAAGTCCATTTATGTTAGGCATTTTAATATCTAAAAGCATTAAATCTGGCACCGTTAGTTTTGCAAGTTCCAAAGCATGATAGCCATCCTTTGCTTCAGCAACGACATCGTAACCAGCTTCCGTAAGAATTTCTTTTATATCTTGCCTGATTAAGGCTTCATCATCTGCAATTAAAATTCTTATTTTTGATTTTTCTTTAGTGTTTGACATTGATTTTTGCTTCTATTTTTACTTCAGTTCCTACATTGGAACCGATTACTGGAGATTGTACATCAATTTTACCATTTAAGTCCTCTTTTACAAGAGTGCTTATTATATGCCACCCTAAACCACTAGGGTTTTCTAGACTAAATGAGCTCGGTATACCAATCCCATTATCTTTTATTGTCATATTTAGATGGTTATTTTCATTAGCATAAATATCAATTAGGATTTCTCCAGAAGAAAGCCCTTTAAAACCATGCTCATAACAATTAGACACAAGTTCATTAATAATTAAAGCAACACTAACAGCTTGTTCACTATTAAAGAATAAATTATCAGGACAGTTTATTGAAACATTTATCTTAGTTTCATCTATAGTTAAAGCATGTTGTAAATTTCTTACAATATCTTTAATCATTTTACCCACAGCAACAATTTGAACATTGTCAGTTTGAGCTAAAAATTCATGAACCAAAGTTATGCTATCTAACCGTAAAATAGCTTGCTGAAAGGCTTCTTTCACAGCATTATCATTGGATCTTCTTAATTGCATTCTAAGAAGTGCCGCTACTGCATTTAAATTATTTTTTACTCGATGATGTATTTCTTTAACAAGAGCCCCTTTAACTTTAATTTCTTTTTCTTTTAAAGAAAGCTCAGAAATATCTCGTAAAACATGGATTCTATTGTTTTCAGAAAGATCAAAACTTGTTGTTTGTAAAGTACCGCCTATTCCAGAATATCTTTTAATAAGGAGATTAATCACTGGTTCTGTTTCCAAAACTTCTCCATGAAAATCTTTCAACAATGTTGATAGCTTTACATTAGTTAGTTTTTCTCTAATTCCTAATACAGAAACAAGCAAATTATGTGCCATATAACTTGCATACATTAATTGATCCACATTATCAGTCAGGATAAATCCTTCTTGTCCAACTAATCTTGGCCAATGACGTAACTTATGACGTTTTTGATTTAAGGCTCCAACTAAATCATCAGCAACCTTATTCCAGTGCTTTCCTAATAAACTCTCAGTAAGATACAAATCTTTCTCAAATGAAATAGTCGCAATAATATTGTCATAGTGATAAATTGGATAGACGACTTGCTGGGTAGGTCTTCCAGCAATCATAACTCCATAAATACCTACAATTTTTTTTCCAGAATCAAAAGCTTTTTTTACAAAAGGTTCTGCTTTAGCATTTGATGTCCGACCAACAGAACTTTCAAAGAAAAGTGTAGGGTGACCATGTGGTCTTTTAATATCAACTAAAACATAACTATCTTTTTTCTTTGCTTCAACATAAACCATAAGATCTGTAGCTAAAAGATCACTTATAAATTGAAAATTGTCTGTAATGCCTTCTAGTCGACTGATATCTTCTTCATTAAGAGAAGAGTTTGCTAAACAAATCTCTCTTACTTTTGAATTTCCAACACTTGCTTCAGAATCAGTGGACATAAACAATCCTCTTTATACTATTTTTATAAACTTTCTTTTACCGATTTGTAAAACAGAATTTTTATCTTTTTCTGTAATTAAAAGATTAGAATCCGTTATTTTTATTGATTTTAGTTTGACACCACCACCATCAATTAATCTTTTAGCTTCAGACTTAGACGGAACTAATTGCGCAGAGTACATTAAATCAATAATTTTTAACGGTTCTTGTAATAGATATTCTGCTACAACATCAGGAATCTCATTTTTTTGAAATTGCTTAATAAAATTGCTTTGCGCATTATCTGCAGTCGCTGAATCATAAAATTGAGTTACTAATTTATGAGCTAAAAACATTTTTACATCTCTTGGATTTTTACCTGATTTAATTTCTTCTTTTAATTTAATAACATCTTCATCTCTAATATCTGTAAGACTAAAATAAGTAAACATTACCTCATCCGGCAAACTCATAGTTTTACCAAAAATATCACCAGAAGTATCATTTAATGCAATGTAATTATTAAATGATTTTGACATTTTTTTTACTCCATCTAGCCCAATTAAAAGTGGAGTTAAAATTACTAATTGTGATTCTTGATTAAAGTGTTTTTGTATATGTCTCCCAAAAAGGACATTATAAGTTTGATCTAAACCTCCTATTTCAATATCAGCATGAACAGCGACAGAATCATATCCTTGTAATATCGGATATAAAACTTCATGCAAATATAAGGGTTCTCCTTGTTGAATCCTGTTCCCAAACGCTTCCTTGCCAATTAGCTGATTTATCGTAACCAAATGAGCCAATTGAAGGATATCTGTCAAATTAAGCTTACTTAACCAGTCATAATTATTTCTTACTTCAATCTTTTTCAGATCAAGTATTTTACCAACCTGATTTAAATAAGTTTTTGCATTATTTTGAACTTCTTCACAAGTTAAACTAGGTCTGGCTTCATTTCGACCACTAGGATCTCCAACCATAGCAGTAAATCCACCTATTATTAAAACAGGTAAATGCCCTAATTCCTGAAATCTCTTTAATAAATATAAGCAAACAGTATGTCCTAAGTGTAGTTCTGCATTCGTCGGATCAATTCCAAGCTTAACTCTTAATTGCCTACCCTCATTTTCACCCTTCTGTAAAAGCTTAGCAAGTTCTTCTAAACCGTTAGGTAAAAAAACTTGCTCAGGAAACATTACTAATCTAGATGCTGCTTTAAGATATTTTTCTTCTATATTCATATTTCTTTCGTTAAAAATTATGCCGGTGGGATACTTGTTAAGGCTTGCTCATTTAAATCCTTCAACTTTCCTTCAACTTTTTCTCTATATTCACCATTAGGAGATACTTGAAGATATTTCTGGAAATATTCTCTTGCTTGCTCTTTTTGATTTGATATTAAAAAGGAAACTCCAAGAGCATAATAAGCTGGAGCATATTTATCATTAATTTCTATAGATTTTAAAAAATAGTTTTGAGCTTCTTCATATTTTTTATCTTGCTGATAAAGTAACCCTAAATTGTAATAAGCTAAATTATTATCATACTGAAAAGCAATAATTTTTTTATATATATTTATTGCTTGTTCTTGAATACCAAGATCCTTAAATGCATTTGCAAGCAAAACAAGAGCATTAAGATTGTTTGGTTCTAACTTTAAGTACTCTTGAAGCTGTCCTACTGCTCCATATAAATCTTTTTGTTCGACTAAAAATTCTGCCAGTTTTAGCTTGCTACTGCTGCTGTCATCCAAAGCAACAGCAACTCTATATTGATCTATGGCTCCAAGAGAATCACCTTCTTTAGCTAAGAACTTTGCATAAGTAATCCTTGCATTAACATTATTTTTATCGGACTCTAACCAGTTCTTATAAGCACTTTTGAGATTAGAATGATCATTTGTGTTTGTATATGCTTCTACTAATGCTTGATAGGCTTTTCCTAAAGGAGTAAAACCATTTTTAATAGATTTTTCCAAATAGTTAATAGCCGTTTTATATTCTTTTTCTTCCAAATATAAAATACCTAAATTATAAATGGTGGTTAAATCATCTGGCTCTGCTTCTAAGATACTTTCATGAATTGATTTTGCACTGGAAAAATTTTTAGTTTTTTGATAACAATAAGCTAATCCCGACTTAGCTTCTAAATCATCTTTTTTTTCACCCTTTAATTCATTTGATGAAAGTAGTTTTTTATAAAATGAAATTGCATTGTCATAGTCCTCCATATCTTGATACAGCCTAGCTATATTAAATAGTGCAATTAAATTGTTATGATCATTTTCAAGAACAGTTAACCATGTTTTTAAAGCTTCATCATCTTTCTTTGCAAGCTGATACATATATGCCTGATTAACAATTAAGCTCTTATCATCCTGGGACAAATCATGAGCCTTATGAAACTGTTCAGCAGCCTTTAAGTAGTCTCCTGACTTCCAAAGAAATACTGCATATTCAACAGGCACTTCTGGATTAACAGGATCAATTTCAATTGCTTTTAAATAGTTTGCTTCTGCTTCTTTTAGATTATTTAACTTAAAATCAATTTGGGCTTTATCTAAATAAAAATCAATTACCGAATTATCTAATGAAATAGCCTTATCAATACTTTGCTTTGCTTCTTCAAATTCACTCAAAGCTATTTGTGTCTTTGCTAAGTTATACCAAAGAGTAATATTCTCAGGCTCATATTCAAGAACAAATTTATACTGTTCTTTTGCTAACCCAAAATCTTTAATTGAGTGATAAGCCGTCCCTAAAATAGCTCTTGAGCGTAATTGAAAAGGATAGGCTATAACCACCTTTCCGAGATTATCTACAGCGCATTTATAATCACTAATTAATGAACAAGCAAGCCCCACATTTGCTTTTAGCAAAATATTGTCTGGTTCAAGTCTTTCAGCTAGTTTAAACTGAGTTAAAGCATCATTGTACTGCTTGTTTTCTAAAAATGCAGTTCCTAATAAAACATGAATTTGTGCATCTTCCGGAGAAAAGCTTATTGCTTTTTTTAATGGTTTAATAGCCTGCTCTGGTTTTGATTGTTCAATATATACCTCACCCTGCTGAACTAATGAAGCAATGTCATCCGGGTAAATTTTTAGTGCATTATTTAAGTATAAAATTGCATTGTTTAAATCACCTTGTTTATGATACTTTATAGCCTCTTCATAATATATGAGAGGAAAGCTAATTTCTTCTTTCTTTGCATAACAAGAACTAAATGTGGATAAAGTCAAAAATATAAGAAGCCATAGACAAATCGAAAAAACACTCTTAAGTTTTCTCATTCTAATAATAAATCCACCAAAAGAAATAATTAGCATATAGCCCTAATTATATCTCAAGCCTGCTTTTTCCATTCTATCTACAGCTAATGAAACTCTTTCGCTTGTATCTACCAAAGCAAATCTTACAAAGCCTTCTCCATAAGTCCCAAATGAACCTCCTGGAATAGTTGCAATATGGGCATCATGCAAAAGACTGGAAGAAAAATCAAAACTAGAGTTAAATCTTTTAGGCATAGAAAGCCAGATATACATAGCTCCACGTGGCTTTGGAATATTCCAGCCTAACTTAGAGAGTTTTTCTAACATTACATCCCGCCTCTCCTGATAGATCATGCATGTCTTCTTATGCTCACTTAGTGGAATTGAAAAGGCTTTTATGCTCGCTGCTTGGATTATGTTAGAAACACCATAGTCAGTATTTGTTTTAACCTCATATAAAGCATTTATAATATCTCTATTACCACAGACAAAAGCAATTCTCCAACCAGCCATACTATATGTTTTTGAAAGAGTGTGAAACTCAACAGCAATATCTTTAGCTCCTTTTACTTGTAAAATACTGTTTGCAACAAAACCATCAAAAGTTAACTCTGAATAAGCCAAATCACTTACCAAAATAATTTCATGTTTGGTACATAGATAAACCAACTTTTCCAGAAATTCAAAATCACAAACTGCACCGGTAGGATTATTCGGAAAGCTTATAAAAAACATTTTAGCTTTAT
>JAHFBD010000149.1 GCA_023250175.1 Candidatus Melainabacteria bacterium | reverse complement strand
ACTAAGACAAGTATCTTTAGGACAACAAGGACAAGCTAGCTAATTTATCTACATAGTAAGACTGGACATTTGGCTTGTATTAGTACTTCTTTTGTCGTGCTGCCAAAAATTGATTCGAGCAATTTATTGGATCCAAAGGCACCAAGTATTATTAACCCTGCACTAAAGCTTTCGGCTTGGTCAATGATTGCTTTCCACGGCTTATTGGTTCCAAAGTCAACTATATAATTTATATTTTCTAATCTATAGTTTGATAGAAATTCTTCTGCTTCATTAAGAGGTTTATTTGCTGTATCTATATCTTCTCCTACACTAACAATTCTAATTTCAGGTGATGGTTGTAGTTTTGCATAATGTGCCCCAAAGCTTAATGCTCGTTGAGCTGTTTGGCTACTATCATATGCAATAAGAATTTTATTGTTTAAAGTCGTTCCTTCTGGTACTACAACGACTGGTCTGGTTGTATGCCTTAAAAGACTTTCTGTAACTGGTCCTGGTTCAGGTGAATGCTCAGGATATGTCTTTCCTCTTTTGCCTACTACAATAACATCTACTCGTCTAGATTCTTCTGTAATTATTTCATCAACTCTTCCCCTCTTTGTATAAAAGAGACTGTTGAGCCCTGCTTTTTTACATTCAGTTTCAAAAAACTCTTGTAGTTGATTAGCTTCTTTTATAAATCCTTTTTCAACTTCTACTTGTTCTATTGTTGGGCGGGAGGCTGGGATACCAGAGGAAACGCCTATTGCTGCACCCATAAGTTCAACAGGCTGCCATTCGAGTAAGCGTAAAATATTTTCAATATAAAGTCCTTTTACTTTTGCCTTTGTTGTCTTTGCAAGTTCTAACGCAACTTTTAAAGCGGATTTACTGCTTTCTAATGACTCATCCATACCGACTAAGATACTTGTAATCATTTTAATTCTCCTTTTTTATTTATACCTTACATCACTACTTAGTTCTTTTACCATGTCTTCTATACACTCATCATCGAATTCAACGACTGGAGCGAGATCACTTATAGATACAATACCTGTAAGTCTTCCGTTTTGTTCTACTGGTAACCTTCTATATCCATAATCTCCCATTATGTCTAGTGCTTCTTTGCAAGTGGTCTCAGGAAAAATTGTCATTGGCCACTTTGTCATTATTTCTTCACAAGTTGTTGTTGAGAGATCTCTTTTGTGTGCAATTACGCGTGTGACTATTTGTCTATCAGTGATCATTCCTAAAAGCTTTTCTTGTTCTCCTACTACAAGAACGGTTCCGACGTTTTGTTCTTCCATTAATTTTGCTGCCTCATAGATGTTTGTTTGGGGGGATACGGTTACCAAGTCAGTTTGCATTATTTGATTTACGAAGGTTTCAGTTGCTAATGTCATGGCTTTATCTCCTTACGGTTTTAAAACTTTAAATCTCCATATTTATATGGTCCTATGAAAAACAGATTTATTCATCATTCTTAGGTAGGGGTAAGATTCTTAAAAGTACTTATGAAATCATCCTTTTGGTTCTTTTATTGATGGATGTGTATTAAATTTAGTTAGGATGAGTAGAAAATTATTTAAATGTTAAAATTATTAATGTGACACATGAAGATTTACAATCAAAGCCAGCATTTGGACACCATTTAGGGATTTGGTATCCTTTAGCATGGCATATATTAGCAACCAATAAATACTGGTCTCCATCTTTGTGGTTGCCAAAGAATTCAGCTCTTGTAATTGATATTTATCTTGGAGTATGGTGGTTATTAGAAATAATAAGTGTTTTTGTTTGTAGTAAATTATTTCATTGGGTTGGAATTGGTACTTATTTCTTTGTTTTTTTAGTGGGTTTTAGATTTTTAGATATTATGTTTGTTCTTTCATCCATACTTGTAAAAGGTTTTTATAAGATACAAGGTGATTGGATTTCAGTTAATAGGATTACTTTACTTGTAATTGGTAATGCTTTAGAAATTATGTTTATTTTTGCTATTTTATTTAGAGCTTTAGGAGTTTTGCTTCCATCGATAGCAGGTACATTACCACCGCTTGAAAGTTTTTTTGATTCTCTTTATTTTAGTGTGGTTACAGGAATATCTCTTGGATATGGTGTTCCCCATCCTATAGGCTGGCTTTCTAGATTACTGTCCATGGCAGAAGCATCATCTATTTTTATTGTTGTAATTGCTGTTATTGGTTATATTACAAGTGAAAAGAAAAGAGTTCGTGAGCAAAAACATCAACAATAGTCTAGTGATATTTATAGGTGTCCATAATTGAAGGTTCAATTCTTTTTATGGAAGGGGCTTCAGTTATTTCACCAACCCCTTTTTCTTGATCATTTTCATTTAGGGCACTTGATTGAATCTCTGATTGTGTTTCTTGCTCAAAGCCTAATTCTTTAAGTGAAAAGAGTTTTCCTTTATTTGTAATTGTTGTAGCTGAAGCTAACATTGCTAGTAAAGCAGGGTTAGCAAACAACACATCAAGATGAGAATTTGTATTTGTTTGGGTATTATTTTTTATATTTGTAGTGTTTGAAGGTCCTCTTCTTCCTATGTTTGTTTTATTGTTGTTTATTTGTTGTTGTGTTGGTAGTTGGATGTCTATTTCTTTTGCTATTGCTTTTAGTGTTAAAGCTAATGCTTTAGCGTTTGCAATTACTGTGGGATTGAGCCTATGGTTAGCAGGTAAGAGTTGCTTTGTAAAATTTGTTTTTTTATCTTGAATTATTTGTTGAGTTTTTTTATAATCATTAACTTCTTGTGTTTTAATCAAGTTATTTTTTAATTTGGTATCCGGATTTAAGCTTGGGGTACTACTTCCTAATATTGATGCGAGGTTTGCAAAGACAGAGCCTTTTTCTATCAGAGCTGGATTTTGTACTATAAGCCTTAATAGAGCAGGATTACTTTCTATTTCTCCAAGCAAATCGGGACTGCCAGCTATTAAAGCTAATATTCTAGGATTACCAAGAACAGCAGTTAGTAAGGTAGGGTTTGAAATTAATGTGGCTAGAAGGGAAGGGATTCCAGCTAAATAGTGTAAGAAAGGATTTTGTATCAGAACATTAGAATATAAAGAAAAGTTTTGTGGTGTTTGTATTGAAGATGATTGAAGTAAGGTTTGAGGCTGAGTAATTGGAATTGGTTTATGTGTTTGGTTAGTAGGATGTATATGGTGAGTGATATAGTGTTCTGTACTAGCTATTGGAGCATGTAAACTATTTATTATTATTGAATGTTCATCGCTCATCAGTTTAATTCTCTCTTGCTTTTAATGTTATTGCATCAGTATAAAGTAGGGGTGTTTTGCTGATGGTCATCCTTTTGATTGTATTTACAAAGGGTATTTATGTCGAAGTGAAAATAACTGGTTTTAGTTATTGTTTGTTACCTTAAAAACTATTATTCCTTCAAGAATCATAGTGTGTCTTTTATGTGGTACAGAAGCTAGATCTAAATTCCAATAACCTTTTGATGAAACTATTTCTTTAGGTAAATCAGGATCTCTTAGTAATTTAATTTCTTTAGATGGCACAAATTTATAAAGTTCTTTTTTAGGAGATTTATCATCTTTGTCTGAAGGATAGGGATCATGAATGTATACTTCATTATCATTTTTGCATTCAACTACAGTTACATAATGTCCACCAACTCTTAGAAGAAGTTCTTTCCCCTTATCAGGAGAATAATAACCAAAACGTAGTACAGCATGTGAGCCTTTATCAATCTCTTCTTTTAGCCATTTAGGGGATGGTGGTTCTTTGTCAGTTAAATATTTCCCACCTTCAAAACCCTTATATTTTATGTTTATATTATAATTTTTTTCTTTAACATATTTTTCTAAGCCAGCCATTACCATTGGTGGGTTTGTACCAAAAGATGCTGTAGCCATATACTCCTTTGAACCAAGTAATTTTATAAGTTCTAATTGATCTTCCTCATTTGGTCTTTCTGCTTTAAGCATATTTGGAAATCCGTTTGTATCTAAATAAACTAAAATATTTGATACAACAGTTGGAGCACAGTATTTAGAGCCTCTACCTGGAAGTTTTTCATGTGTTTGAAAAAAATCTGGCATTTGAGGTTTTTTGTCATCTTGACTAAGAGTTGGTGAGTATAAAGATAGAATAGATGATAAAGCAATAGATGCTGGTATTAATCTCATAAAATGCCTCTTAAATAAGTTAATGAAAACAAAAGTTAAAGCTATTGTAGCAAATGATTTTCAAGGATCAAGACAATACAAATAGGGCTTTTTTCCAGAAGGCTTAAATACTTTGTATTCCTATGATTTCTTAATAAAAAGGTGTATTATTGAAATAATAATTTAATGAAAGATCATATTGAAATGTGTATCAATGGCAACACTTATCAAGTAGGTGGTGAGGATGTTTTTTTGCCATTGTCAGACTATTTAAGAACAAAAGTTCATTTACCGGGGACAAAGGAAGTTTGTATAGAAGGGGATTGTGGAGCTTGTACTGTACTTCTTGGAAAAGCTAAAAATGAAGAGGTTTTTTATCAAACGATTGACTCATGTATTTGCTATGTCTATCAGTTAAATAAATGTCATGTAGTTACAGTTGAGGGACTTAAAAACTCAAAACTAAATCCAGTACAGGAAGCTATGGTTATAAATCATGGAGCACAGTGTGGTTATTGTACTCCAGGGTTTATTGTAAGTTTATATTCTTTTTTTAATACATGCCCTAAGTCAATTACTAAACCAGATATTCAAAATACTTTAGTAGGAAATCTTTGTAGATGTACTGGGTATGAAACTATTATTGAAGCTGGGTTAAGTGTAGATAGCAATTCTGTAAAAAAGATAGATGAGATTTACCCGAGCAAGAAGCTTTCTATCTTAGAGTTATCAAGAAAAGAAAGTATTGAGGTAAATACTGGTGAGCATGTATTTTATGAACCATTAACATTAAAAGAAGCCTTAAAACTCAAAGATGAGAATTTGGATAGCAAGTTACTTCTTGGTGGTACAGATATGCATGTAATGTGTAATAAAAGAGATTTTAATCCAAACAAAATCATCTATCTTTCTAATTTAAATGAATTAAAAAATATTGAAATAAAAAACAACCATTTAATAATGGGTGCTGCTGTAACACTGTCGGAGTTTGAAATATATGCTTCTCAGTATTATCCTGGTCTTAAAGAGTTTCTCGAATTATTTGCTTCGCCACAAATAAAAAACATTGGTACTGTTGTTGGAAATATTGCTAATGGGTCTCCCATAGGAGATACATTACCTTTCTTATTTGTTATGGAAGCGGATGTAACCTTGGAAAGTGTAAAAGGAAAAAGAACAATTAATATAAACACTCTTTATAAGGGCTATAGATCTTTAGCCATGGATTTAAATGAAATAATTACACATGTAAATATTCCCCTTCTTTCCAAGGATGAAATTCTCCGTTTATATAAAGTTTCCAAAAGAAAGCATTTGGATATATCATCGTTTTCTGCTGCTATTAAACTAAGACAAAAAGAAGGAATTATACAATCAATCTCAATTGCTTTTGGAGGAGTAGGACCTACTATTCAAAGAATAACTGAGGTAGAGAAGTATTTGTGTGGAAAGAGAATTGGTGAGGATGTCTTTGAAGAAGCCGTAAATCTTATGGATAATATTATCCAGCCTATCTCTGATGTGAGAGGAGAAAAAGGATACAGATTAAGGCTTGCAAAAAATATCATAAAGAAATTTTATTTTGAGATTAAAGAAGAAAATAAGGTATTTGCATAGTGACT
>JAHFBD010000148.1:2108-5915 GCA_023250175.1 Candidatus Melainabacteria bacterium | reverse complement strand
TACGATTTCCGGATTTAGCTTAAGCGGAAGCAAGGCAACGAATTATTCTCTCACGCAACCTTCGGCAGACGCTGATATCACGAAAGCTCCTTTAACAATTAACGCGGTTACAAACACCAAGCGGCTCACCAACTCCAACGGGAAAACCAACAGAGACAATTCCATCAAGCGGAACAACTGATGGTACAACTGCATCAACTCAACAACTTGGAACTGGTGGATTTGGACTAGCAGGAACTACTCCTACAGGCTCAACTACTACTACAGGCTCACAAACTCCAACAGGTTCACCAACTCTAACAGGTTCACAAACTCCAACAGGTTCACCAACTCTAACAGGTTCACAAACTCCAACAGGTTCACCAACTCCGACAGGCTCACCAACTCCAAGTGGTTCTCCAACTCCAAGTGGCTCTCCAACTCCAAGTGGTTCTCCAACACCAACAGGCTCAACAACTTCAACGACTCCAACAACTTCATCAACAAACACAACGACTTCATCAGCTACAACTGCGGCAATTCCAACAGGCTCAACAACTTTAACGACTCCAACAACTTCATCAACAACTCCAACGACTTCATCAGCTACAACGGCACCAATATCATCATCTGACATTGGTGATTTCACAACAGTTCTTGATTCTCCACTTGATGATTCACCTGATTCAAACGATCTTTCTTGTCATGAAGATGATAATGATGGTGATGGTGATGGTGATGGTGATACTGATGGTGATGGTTTTAACGAGTGCTATGATAAAAAGTGTACTATGGATGGTGATTTTTGCACTCCTTTTATAGATATAAATGGTCCCATCTGTATAAATGATATCTGTCAACCTCAAATTTGTGGTGATAATCATGTAACAGGGATAGAAGCTTGTGATGATGGAAATATGACTGATGGTGACGGTTGCCCTTCTAATTGTTTATCTACAGATACTACTACATGTAACATTCTAGGTAGTCCCTGTAATGGTCCTTCATGTTGTTCTGGACTTGCTTGTTCGGCAGGCATATGTTCTACATCATGTGGACCTTGTGAAGATTTATCAGCAGGAGTATGTATACCACAAATGATAGGAACACCAGCATGTTGTGCTTTTGATTCAAACTATCAAGGATGTTCTACATGTAACATCTTAGGTAGTATCTGTAATAGTACTACTCCGCCATGTTGTCCTGGATCTACTTGTACGGCAGGCATATGTTCTACTACCCTTCTTACAAGGAAAGAATTAGAACCATTAAAAACAAATAAAGTTAAAAATAAAAGAAATCACCGAAAGAATAAAAAGAATAATGAAAAAATAGTCAATTTTAATATTGAACCTAGTATTAATTCAACTGAAAATCAAAATGTAAAAGAATTGAAGCTTGAAAACAATGTAGATGTTGGTACAGAAAAAGAAACCAGTTTTAAATCAAGAATAAATTATATTGCTCCTGGTCTACAATGTATGCAGGTTAGTATGGCTGGTATAGATGCTAGTCTTATGGCTTTTGATGCTGATTTTATGGCTAATATGAATTTTATATCAGCAGTAATTGCTTCAGTAATGGCTTATGATCCTGCTGCTATGGCTGCTATGGATAGTGGTGATGCTGCTTGTACAACTGCAGCCAGACCAGCCTGTACAACAGATATGACAAATGGAATTGCTGTCGGCAATCCTACAGTAATTCCAAATACTGGGTATTGTGTACAGTGCACAAAAGATGCTAATTGTATGGCTCCAAACTCAAAATGCAATACCATGCATATAGGAATGAATAATAATATACCAGTTTGGCCTCCGTTTACTTGTGTACAGTGTTTACAAGATAATGATTGTCCTGCTGGGGATACAGACTTAAATATTAATGGAAAAATTGCAATGATAATGTTAGATATGTGTGATCAAAGGATCGTTACTCACACTAGTCCTCTTGGTTCAACACCAGTTAATACTCCTACCAGGTATCAATGCCAAGAATGTACTGTAAACTATTCCTATCCTAATGGAGGTGGTGATACTATGAACTGTGCCGCAGGTCAAATTTGTGTACACACAAATTTTGGCAATATGGGCGGCTTCCCAAATTATAGCGCTGGAACAATTGATATTCGGAGTATCTGCATTTCTAGACCAAGTCTTGCAACCTGGTGGTTATGGTGGCCGACACTGAATGCTTATGGATTTAATGTGGCAACAGGTGCTGCTGCAGGATGTCCAGGAATGGCTGGTGATGCTTGTACAAGTGCTATAGCCATTCAACAAACTCCAAATCCAACAAACAACTATAATACTAACTATCGTGTATACGAATATACTGGAATGTGTGCAGATTTAATGGCAGTACTATGGAGCGGAATTGTTCCTATTCCTGGTACTGGTACTATATTTAATGTCCAATTTCCCGGTGGAGGAGCAACAATGGGTGTAGTAAGTGGAACAGGACTATATTGTGCTCCGACTGGAGGCGCTAATGACTTTAACGGTAGGTGGTACGATTCTAATTAAATTTTTATAACCAAGCACCTATAATAAAGTAATCACAAAGCTTTATTAGCTTCTTTTTCTTGAGGTTTGTTTACTTCTTCTTGGACAGGTGCTTCTACCTTATCAGTCCCTAATGGATTCAATCCCATTTTTCTCATAACAGGTCTCAAAATACCAGTAAATGCCATTAAAGACATTAACGGTTCACAAAGCACATAAAAAAGAACCTTTCCAGCTTTAGCAGGAACATCCCAAATACTTTTAATTTCTTGTAACTTTTTTACAGTAGCTGATTTTCCACCTTCAAAAATAGGATGACTTGGTATTGCACAGGCATAGACTGCAGCAGTACCAGCAGGAACAGCAATTTCTGGAGGAACTCCAGCTATCATTGCACCAACCCCACCCCCTATCCCAACAATGGTCCCTATATGATGCCCAAGTCTATTTTTTGGGTTTTGATGATCCGTTAAATACTCTTTAAAATTTTCTACAGCCTTCTTTCCAAGGTATGAAGGAATCTTCATGATTTTCATGGTAATTTTCTCCTAAGTTTATTTAAAAGTAAAAAGAGTCTAACACGCTGTTTTTAGAAATACCTAATCAGTGATTATTTTCTTTATTTCTTCAGCTTGGTTTGTAAACATATACTTTAAACCAATACTTACTAATCTTTTAATTTCATTTATTTCTTCTTTTTTATTTTCAAATTGAGTCCAAGCAGCAATTTCAAGACCTATTTTTTGAAAATCTTCTAATAGTTTTTCATCCGTTGCCCAAAAAGGAGGATTCCAAAAACTAATTCCAAGTTCTTCTTTTATTTTTAAAGCCTCATCTCTATCATGAGCTAAATCAGGGTGCCCCTCTATAAAGTCAGTATCTACTGATAAAGCAATGTTTACATTAGCTTTTCTTACATGTCTTAAACTATTAACAGATGAAGTGTTTATTATAACGTTTTTTATTAAGTCATTATCTTTTAACATTCCTATAATTTCTTCTTCTGCACCATCGTTATAATCAATATAAATATTCGAACGTTTTATTTCAAGAAAGGTTTTTGAATCTGGAAATTTTTTAAGCAGTGAAATAAGCTCACCAAGGGTAGCAATTCTAGGAGCTTCAGTTAAATCTAAATGTACCTTTTCAGCAGCATGAGTTGATAAAGCTAATTCATGTTTTTCTTTATTAAACTGTATCTTATTTAATAATTCATCCAGAGTACATTCAGTAATTGGCTTTTTACCACTCGGCAAATAAAAACCACTTCCCTCTTGAGTCTCAAAAACAGTATGTTCTTTGCTTCGCTCACTTAGCTCAAAAT
>JAHFBD010000148.1:0-2098 GCA_023250175.1 Candidatus Melainabacteria bacterium | reverse complement strand
ACATCAGTTTCAATTAAAAATCCCGCCTCTAGAGCTTTCTCTAAAGCAGGTAAAGTATTTTCTACTATTTTATAGAGACATATGCCTCTATGCCCAATAAGATTAATTGTATTTGTTTTCATGTTTCTACCTACCGCTCGTTTCGCACTAATGCTCAACTCGCTCTTCTCACATGGCGCTTTTTGGTGAATAAATCACACAAAAAGCTTATTTATAATCTTATATATTATAGCTAGGTAGTAACGTTTTCATTTTTAATAATCTTAAAAGTGTATCATCTTTTTTTATTAGTTTATATGTTGTAAGATTCAAACAATTACTATTTAGAGAACAATAGCAATACTAAGGAGAATAAAAATGCAAGTAGGAAAACTTCTAATACAAGTGGCAAAACAATTAATTTCTCCACCTCAAATGAAGCTTAGAACACAAATTCTAGATTCTCAAACTGAAATAATAAAAACAAATCTAAGAAAACATGTAGAAGAGCTTGTAAAGATTCCTCGATTTACACAAAATATAGCTGGGTTATATGAAGCTGCTGCCTATATTAAAAATGAATGGGAAGCCATGAAAGTAACCGTAAAAGAGCAAAAATATTTTGGACCTCCTGGCGATCCAAATGAATACAAAAATCTAATAGTTAGTTTTGGTCCTGAAGATGCCCCAAGAATTGTACTAGGAGCACATTATGATTCTGAAACTATCAGTCAAACTCCCGGTGCTGATGATAATGCAAGCGGAATAGCTGGTATTTTAGAAGTAAGTAGATTATTAAAAGAACTAAATCCAAAATTAAAAAATCGAATTGATATTGTTGCTTATACTAATGAAGAAAGACCTCATTGTGCACTTAATCCTAAAGATCATGAAAAATATATAGCCTATATGGGAAGCTATGTTCATGCACAGTCATTAAAAGACGCAAATGTTCCTGTAATAGGTGCAATTATACTTGAGATGATTGGATATTATTCAAATAAAGCAAACTCACAAAGCTATCCATTTAATGCCCTTAAACTTTTTTATCCTACTAAAGCAGATTTTATTGGCGCCCTTGGTAATGTAGAAAGTTTTGATTTAATTCAGAAAGTTAAAGCTGGTATTAAACAAAACAGCTCAATCAAAGTCAGATCAATTAGTGTACCTAAAGAAATACTTCCAGATGTAAGCCGTTCAGACCATGACTGTTATAACATTCTTGGGTATAAAGCATTAATGATTAATAACACATCAGAATATAGAAATAAAAATTACCACAAGAAAACAGATACACCAGACACCCTGATGTATGACAAAATGGCAGAGATAGTTAAGGGTGTTTTTTCTACGGTTGTAAAGTTATAGGATTTAGAACTTTCAAGAAAATAAAAGAAGTTAATTTGTTTTAGCTTCTTTTTTATTCTTATTTTGTAACCAGTTAACTCCAACAACTACAAATGTAGTTGCACTAAATACCGTCATAATACCATTTGGAATAAAGGTATTATCCCTTGCAAACATCATTCCTGAATATGCTCCAAGCACAAGACTTATTGCTCCAATAAAAGCATATCCAGTGTCTGCATTAACTTTAGAACCAACAACAAGTGCAACAAGAATTAGAAGCCCAGTAACCCCACTAGCTATAAACGTTACAACTTCACCAGTTAATCTAACCGAAACGATTCCAACAAGGATAGCAAGAACACCATATGTTATTGATGTATACACTGCAATTCTGTCCATTTTACCCCCAACATTTATAATTTAACCACTTTATTTATTAAACATCATTGTTTTTTGAGAAAAAAATCCCCATACTAATCTAATACCCATAAAATCATTTTAATAAAAACAAGATTTTAAAAACTCAAGTGAATGAATTAGAGGATTACACTACCAATACGACTATTATCTTGAGGCTTAATTAATTCAATCATTAAACAATTTCAAATATATAAATATTTTATTGAAGTAGATACAATAAATTTCTACATTTAACTAACCTTTCTCAGGAGTCACAAAAATTCTACTCGATGAAATTTGACCCAGCAAATCCCCTTGAAAGTCTACGGCTTTTAGAAATCTTTCAAAGTACCCAAGTTTAAGGAACAGT
>JAHFBD010000147.1 GCA_023250175.1 Candidatus Melainabacteria bacterium | reverse complement strand
ATCTTAGTTTTTCTGTATTGAGGTTTTGTATAAATATCTTCAATGACTCCCTTCAAAACCAAATCTGAAGAAGGAATTACAATTGTTTGCAAATACAAAAAGCCTTTTACTTCTGTATCACCTATATCATGAACAACTAATAAAAGATTGTGCTCTTTTGCAAGTTTTTTTCTAACAACAGCTTGCCAGTCTTTACCTTCAGCTAAAAAATTATATCTTTCCGAAGCATATACTTGCTGAATTGCCGCTAAGTTAGCCCATAACTCAGCTAATTCTTTAACATGCTCTTCTTTAGCAGTACAAATTCTTAATTTGTCAAAATCTTTACTAACAACATTATTTATATCACTTATTTTTTTTAAGTTAGCTAACTCATCAGAAAAATCTTTATTTATATTTTTTATATCTGCCATTTTTTCCTTAGGTTCCATCTATTTATCCTTCCATAAGACTTGATTAATACCTACTAACAAATTCATCTGAATATATAAAGTTAAGGTCTTAACCTTTTTGATATTGATTAAAAAAAATTCATTTTTTAATAGTATATGACAAAACCCCGCAATATACTTACGGGGTTTTGTGTTTTTTTCATTAATCACTTTTTAACACTAGGCTTTAAGTACTAATTAACCAATTTTAACTAATAGTTAACAAGTAGTTTCTACTTACCTAATGTTTTTTGACCAGGATTCCAATTCACAGGACAAAGCTCTCCTGTTTGGAAAGCATTGAGAACTCTCAATGTATCATCTACATTACGTCCTACCTGCAAATCATGAACAACAGCAGCTCTTACCTTTCCTTCTGGATCTATGATAAAAGTCCCTCTAAGTGAAATACCTTTATCTTCTAAAAGTATTCCATAATCCTGACTTATTTTTTTAGTAAGATCTGAAACAAGAGGAAAATTTAATTTTCCTAAACCACCTTGCTCACACCAACCTTTATGAGAATAAACGCTATCAATACTAGCTCCAATAAGTTGAGCATTTTGTTTTTTAAACTCATCTACTTTTTTATTGAACTCTAATATTTCAGTAGGACAAACAAATGTAAAATCTAATGGATAAAAGAAAAGAACAACCCATTTACCTTTATAATCAGACAAAGATACTTCTTTAATTTCTCCATTTACATATGCTTGTGCTTTAAACGATGGAGCCATTTGACCAACTAATGGTCTTGAATGATTAACAACTAATGAACTTCCATTCATACTTACTGTTTTTTCTTGTGTTGTAGTAGCCACTTTAATTACCTCCCTTTAAGTCTATTAAACCTTTTTAACTAACTAATTTAGAAACGACATCCTCGATTTTACAGTGTTTAATAAGATTTAATCTGTTTGTACGAAATTAATGCCTTGTATTACTATTTACAAATGATTTATAAAACTAATGAAACACCTAATCCAGCATCAAATGAAGGGACAATTTTATTATCTTCAATTAATAACCCAGAAAAAGGATCTTTATCAAGTAATAAATGTCCATCTAAATCTACAAAATCTGCTAAAGGGGAGAGATGAACAGCTGCTGATATACCGCATGAAGACTCAATCATACAACCTAACATTACTTTTAAATTATATGACCTAGCTAAAGTAATCATGTTATAAACCTCTAAGATACTTCCTGCTTTCATTAGTTTTATATTAATTCCATGAACCTTTCCCGCCAATGACTCAATATCAGTACTTACAATACAATCTTCATCTACAAAGATTGGTATTGTAGTAGAGTCAAGGACTAAAGCAAGTAACCTAGATTGCCCACGTGGCAACGGTTGCTCTAAAAGCTCAACATTATAATTAGGAAGAATATCAAGCATTTTTTTTGTTATCTCAATATCCCACCCACCATTTGCATCTACTCTTAAAACGCAATCATTATCTTTAATAATTTTTCCAATTGTTTTTAAAATACTTAAATCTTGTTCAAGTCCCGCACCAACTTTTACTTTTAAAGTTTTATACCCCAACCTGATTGCTTCATTTGCCTTATTTTCCATAACCATCAAATTATCTAATCCAATCGTATAAGATGTAACCGGAACATTTGTATAAGAAGTTCCATTACTTAAAAACGGATCATCCTGGAAAAAAAATTGATACAAAGACTTGTTGTCAATTTTACCGATCAAATCCCAAAAAGCCATTTCTAATGCAACTCTTGCTGATGGTAAAGATCTTCTAAAATTATTAGATGAAAACTTGTTTAAATCATCTTTTAAATGTTTTATATTTGTTAAATACTCTTCAACTGTTTTATTTCTTGTAAACTCATAGATATATTCAATTACTGAATCTTGATCTTCCCCATAATAATATGAAGGTGAAGCCTCACCAAAGGCAACAATATCATCATAAGTAAGCGTTACTAAAACATTTTTAGCAGTAGCTACAGAACCACGTGAAATCCCAAATGGATATTTTAGTTTTAAGTTAAATGGTCTTGCTGAAATCTTTATCTTAGACATGCTTTTAACAACTTATTCCCTCCATATTTAATCACATCATCAGCGGGTAATCCAGTTTCATCTTCTGCCTCTTTTATAGCATTCAGTGATCCTTCATTATCTAGTCCTTGTGTATTTAGCGCAATACCCACAACTTTAGCTCTTCTCATAGGTAAACACATTGATTCGTATATCTTAATAAAATGATTTAACGATTCTATTGGAACTTTAGTGTTTTTTAAATACTTTCTATTTGCTTTATGGCATAAGAGTAATTTATGGGGTAAAGAACCATGTAATAAAGCTAAAGTAACTCCAGCCCAACCAGGATGTAAAATTGAACCTTGCCCTTCAACAAATGCAATTTTATAATCCGCCTTCGCAACCTTAAGCAATTCATTTTCAATTGCACCTGCCATAAAATCACCAACAATAGCATCTATTGGTATACCGCTACCACTTATCATCATTCCTGTTTGACCAGTTGCAACAAATTTTGCTGAGGCATTAGAATTGTTTGCAATTTTTACAAGCTCAATTACAACTGTCATTTTTCCAATGGCAGCATCTGTACCCACCGTAAGAACAATCTGCATAGGATAATCTAAAAGCTTTGCATTTGCAATTGGATAATTTTCAATCGATCTCCTCACATCCCAAATATATACTCCTTCTTTTTCTGACAATAATTTAACTTCTGGAATATTAATTAAAAAATCATGCAACCCATTAACAATATTTAATTTAATAGCAATTGCTTTTTTTATATCAGAGACCCAGTCAGCTGGAATTCGTCCTCCTGAAGGCGCAATCCCAATTAATAAGACATCTGCATCCGGTCTATGTTTTTTAGCTGTTTCTATTGAATCAAATATCGGTACTGGCAATAAATCACTTACAATATCTTTTGCAGTTTTTCCAGCTAATGCTCTATCAACAATTGCTACAGTTTCACACAATCCATACCGTATAAAACCTATTCCTGTTTTTGCATTTTCACCCCCAAACGAATCCTGGGCATAAACTATTACTTTGTTTTTAGGTGTTAGCATGAATTTCTATTGTATCTTATGTAACTATTTTTATAAAAGCATCTACAAGCTCAGGCTCCCATTGCTTTTCTTTACCTTCATTCAGTCTCTTAATTGCTTCTTCTTGTGTTAATGAAGATCTATATGGTCTATTACTTGTCATCGCTTGATAAGCATCTACAATACTTACAATCCTTGCACCAAGAGGTATTTCTGTTTTCGATAATCCATGAGGATAACCAGAGCCATCCCAATATTCATGATGATATAAAACCAAATTAGAGACTTTCTCCAGAGGCTTAATTGGTTTTAGTATTCGAGAACCAATAACAGGATGTTTTTTCATAACCTCAAATTCATCTTTTGTTAGTTTTGCTGGCTTACATAAGATGCTTTCAGGAATTCCAATTTTACCAATATCATGCATCATTGCAGCCAATCTTATCCATTCTAATTCTTGCAAATCCAACCCAAGGCTTTTCCCTAACATATACGCATACTCTGAAACCCGTTTACTATGCCCCTCCGTATATGAATCTTTCGCATCAAGAGCTAAGACTAAACTCTGTACAGAATCTAAAGTATCAGCACTATAACCGTTTTTTTGTCGAGCCAAGCATTCTTGAATATTTTCAATAACATCAGGACCAGTTTTAAAACTTACTTTTTTAGAAATAATCTCTGGGACTGCAAGAGAAACCAGATTTGCAAAGATTTTATTACCTTGCCCACAAAGCTCATCATAGCTAGAGATTTGTAACTTACCTCTGGATTTAGAGAATGCCATTGTTTGCTCCAACAAGCTTAAAAGCTCTTGAATAGACCCTGAGTGGAGAGGAAATGTAATAAATGAAAAATTGTAATATACCGGACCAACTCCTAAAACAGACATATTACTCAAACACTCTTTAACTCTTTCAACTTCAAGCCTTGCTTTGTTTTGATCAGTGTTATTTAAAATAACAACAAATTCGTCACTGTTATATCTAGCAATTTTTACATCACTATTAAATAATCTTCTTAAATAACGCCCTGTCTGTCCTAAAACAAGATTTCCTGCAACAAAACCACTTTCCAGATTAATATCCTTCAACCTATCAATATCAACCAAGATTAAACTAAAACAAGAGTTTTTAACCTGAGATTCTAACTGTGCATGATTTAATTCTCGCAAAAACTGATCTGAGTCTAGTATTGTCTGGGATAAATCTTTAACACTACTTTCCCTTACATTTAATTCCTTACTCAAGAGAAGGCTTAAAATAAAAGCAACTTCTTTTAAAAATCTAACCTCATCTTCTCTCCAATACCGCTCATAATCACATTGATGCAAACACAACATCCCTAAAAGCTCATTTTTGCAAAAAATTGGAATACCTAAAAAAGATTTAATTGAAAGCAAAGACTCAATCCCTTTTGAAATTTCATTTGTTGATAAAATACTGGCATTGGGTAAATTTATAACTTTATCCTGTAATCTATATCGATCAGATTTCATCTCAGAAATCCAATTAAGTTCAAATTGAGGAATAATTGAAATTGCTTCCAAAAATTGTCCGTTATTAAATTCTAGAGTTAAGTTATTTTCAAACAAAGAAGCTGAAGATTCTGAAAGTATTTTAATTTGACATCTAGACAATCCTAAGCTTAAAGCAAGTTCTTTTACTATTAAATACAATGAATCTTTTAAATCCTGTGTTGTATTTAATATATTTTCAAATTTAAAAAGTGTTTGATTAAAAACATTATTGTGTGTTCCTGTAATTAAAACAGCCCTATTTTGAATAGATTTTAAGACCAAGTCAAAGACACTCTTATAAGCTAAATCAAACTCTGACGGTTTATTTTCCCACTCAACTTCAAGAATACCTTCCACGGAAAGAGGAAAAATATATTTATTATTAACCCAAGAAGAAGTTTGCCCTTGTTTAAAAGTACGTTTTTTTAACTCAAGTTTTTGAATCTCAAAAGAAGAAGGATCGAAAGATGAAAAAACCAATAAGTTATCAACAAATGAATACAAGACCAAATGCTTTGCATTTAAATATTGTTTTAATAAGTTTGCTATTTTTTGTAACCACAACTTTCCTGCTTGTGGCTCTAATAAATTCTGAACAAGTTCTAGGAATACACTATTTGCACCTGCATTAGTATTAACATTAGAAACAGTACATCCTACATTCATTTAGGTGTAATTTTAACACTTCTTTGGACCTTCCCAAATATTCTTATTATTTTTCAGACTTGATTCGGTTATTTCAAACATTTTCTTTATAGTCATGGCTGCTTTATTAAAATACCTAGGCTCAATTTCAATTACATTTTTATTTTCTTCCAATGCACTTAAAATACTTTCCAACTTATGATATTTCATATTAGGACAAAGGGGTAATGGAAAAGTTGTAACTATTGTTTTATGTTTCATATCACGCTGCATTCTAGC